>JAGAIH010000128.1 GCA_017626655.1 Clostridia bacterium
GCCTCGGGAGAGCCGGCGGGAGCCAGCAGCTCGGGGAGGCGGGGAGGCTGATTCCTATCTGTCATGTCATTTGCGCGCGGGATCAGTCCACGTCACCGAAGGAGAGCTGCTCGAACATGGCACCCACGCGGGAGCGGCGGCGAGGCTCCTCGGCGGGGGCCTCCTCCACGGGCTCGGCCACAGGCTCGGCTACCGTCTCGTTCTGGGCATCCGCTACACGGGAGAGAAACTCGGTGGGGGGGATGGGATCGGGGGAGACGGGGTCGGCGGGCTTACCGCTCTGGGTCAGGAGGGAGCGGAGAACGGCATTCTCATTGCGGAGTCTCTCCAGCTCGCTTGTGAGGTCCGCGTTGCGGTCCTTCAGACCGTCCAGCACCACGCCGTACTTGGCGCACTTATCCTCCAGCTCGGCGGTCTTCTCGCTCATGCTGATGCGGTCGGCCACGCACTCCAGGGCGCAGAGCAGGGCGGCCTCAGTCTTGGGGCAACGGCTCTTGAGGTAGATCTCCCGCATCTTGCGGTCCAGGATCATACCAACCTTCTCTACCTCCTCGGCGGGGGCGTCGGAGATGACGCTGATCTGGAGATCGGCAATGCTCAGGGTGTACTTCTGCTTCATGGTGTCTATCCTTCCTGTTTTCGCCGTCCTTTTGCACAAAAAAGCAATTTGGACGGCAGAATATACAAAATGTACTTGAATTTCCAGGGATTTGGGAGTATAATAGAGGCACTACCTCCCATCACCCTTATTATAATACAAAATCGACTGATTGAAAAGGGCTTTTTGGTAAATTTTCTTGGAAAGTGATAAATTTTTTATGAGTATGCTGGAAAACAGCCGCCGCATCGTGGTCAAGGTGGGTACCTCCACCCTGACCCACGCCACGGGGGCCTTGAATCTGCGCCGCATCGGGGCTCTGGTGCGGGTGCTGTCTGACTTTAAGAACGCGGGGAAGGAAATGGTCCTGGTCTCCTCGGGCGCCGTTTCGGCGGGGGTGGCCAAGGTGGGCGCCGCCAGACCCACCACCATTGCCGAGAAGCAGGCCATGGCCGCCATTGGCCAGAGCGAGCTGATGCGGCTTTACGACCAGCTCTTCTCCCTCTACGGCCATACCGTGGCTCAGATCCTTCTGACCCGCGACGTGCTGGACAATCCCGTCCGCCGAGACCTGGCCGAGAACACCTTCGAGTCTCTCCTCTCCCGCGGCTGTATTCCCATCGTCAATGAGAACGACCCCGTCTCCACCGACGAGCTGACCAAGTTCGGCGGCAACGACATCCTCTCGGCCTACGTGGCCCGGGTCTGCCGCGCCGATATGCTCATCAACCTCTCGGACGTGGACGGCCTCTACGATAAGGACCCCCGCAAGCACCCCGACGCCACCCTCATCGACCGTGTGGACGACCTGTCCGACGCCCTCCTGGCCGCCGCCGGGGGTGCGGGTACCGAGCGAGGCACGGGCGGTATGGAGGCCAAGCTCCGCGCCGCCGCCCTCTCCACCGAGGCGGGCATCCCCATGTTCATCATGAACGGCCACGATCCCGATATCCTCTACCGCCTCCTGGACGGGGAGCACGTGGGTACTTACTTTACCGCGAAGCGGTAAGACTAAATCGATCGGGGATTGCGTCCTTACACAAATTGGCGCTTATCGTCTCCTCGTTTCCCTCGTTCTCCAAATATCAGAGTGGGGTGAGGGGCCCCGCGGGGGTTTTTGAGATGGTAACGGGTTTCGGTTCGTGCGGCTCTGACTTTCAAGTTGCATCAATGCTTTCGAGCCTCAGCGACCATGGCCGAATGCATGATTTTTGAGAAAGTTTTAGGAGATTCTTAAGAACCCTTTTCCAAAAGGGTTCTTAAGCCGCCGGAGGCCGTCCCCCCGATAAACATTGCAAGCCTAACAACGAATCTACGAAAGGAGACCTCACCATGCCCGCATATGTTTGCGTGACCCATGCACTGGCCCGCCGCGAGGAGACGGACAGCTTTTGCCGCGGACTGTCCCGCTACGGCTTCCGCTTTTCCTGCGTCCACGAGATGACCGAGCCCCAGCGCAGGGAAGAGACCCTGACCGAGGCCTCCCTTCTCATCGCCCTGACCAATCCCGCTGCCGAGGCCGCCGAGACGGTCGCCTCGGATATCCGCCGCGCCTTGGCCAGGAATCTCCCCGTTCTGTGCGTGAGCATGGAGGAGAACGGCCTGGACAGCCGTTTCTGCTCCTCCGCAGAGGGTGACGCGGTGCTGATCCCCGCCCCCTCCGCCGCCTCCCCTGACCGCAACGCGGCGGCCCTCTTCATTCACCGCCTCTTCGTGCGCCACCTGGCGGGGCAGGAGGCCTGCTTCTCGGCGGTCCGCTGTGTGGAGGATACCTTTGGCCGCACCATCGCCGCCGCCGGGGCCGCCCACAAGGGTGACCCCCGGGCCTGCTATGCTTTGGGCATGGCCTACGAGCGGGGGGAGGGTGTCCCCAAGCTGGAGGTGGAGGCCGCCCACTGGCTCCGCCTGGCCGCCGACAAGGGCATTCTCAACGCCCGCATCCGTATGGGTGAGCTGTACCTGTCGGGCCGAGGCACCGAGCGGGATCCCGCGGCCGCCTTCCGCCTCTTTACCGAAGCCGCCGCCGCGGGGGACCCCCGCGGGGACTACCACAGGGGCAAATGCTACCTGGAGGGCCTGGGGGTCATGAAGGACCCCGAGCGAGCCCTGGACTGCTTCAAGCTCGCCGCCGAGGACGGCTATGCCCCCGCTCTCTACGAGCTGGGACTCCTCTACCGCGACGGCGTGGGAACCCCGAAGAACTACCGCGCCGCCGTCCGTTCCCTGTACCTGGCCTGTAAATTGGGAGCCGCGTCCGCCGAGGAGGAGGAGGCCTTTTCCCTGTCCCTTCTGGGCTATCCCACGGGGGAGAAGACTGCTTGCGTCACCATGCGTCAGCTCCGCCGCTCCCGTCTGAAGGCGGTTTTACGCCGTAAGCTGACCGAGGGAGGGAAGTCCGTCAACGAGAGCCGCCTGGACGCCTTGGTGGCCGTGAGCTTCGGAAAGAACCGCGTGACCCATGCCGACCTCCCCGAGGACGGCTGGATCGACGAAATGACCGAGGCCATCCGAAACGGGCAGACAGAAAAATCCGCCGAGCCCGCCGTGGGCTTCTCGGCAGCCCGCGCCGCCGTGACCCTGGGGCGGCTTATGGCCGAGGGGGATCTCCCCGCGGGGATCCCGCCCCATCCCACCCGCGCCCTGGTGTGGTA
>JAGAIH010000129.1 GCA_017626655.1 Clostridia bacterium
CTTCGTCAAAAATCCCTCTGTTCCCCATTTCTTTTGCTCCTTTGCTTGGTTTCCCTTATTATAACATAAATTTGTTACATGGGTGTGAGCATTGGGAGTTTTTAGAGATGCCCTGCAATTTATCCCCAATTCTCCACGAACCGAAGCATCACTTCGGTGGCCGTCCCTGCGGCGGCGGCCAGGAAGGTGGGGTAATCGGCGAAGGCGTTCTCGTCCCCGCCGTCGGAGATGGCGCGGAGGATGCCGTAGGGGGTGCCGTTCACATAGCAGACCTGGCCGATGGCGGCGCCCTCCATCTCACAGGCGATGACGGGCTTGTCGGGCGTGTCAAAGTTGGCCTTGATGCGCTCCTTGTCGGAAGTACGGCAGATGAACTGGTCGCCCGAGGCGATGGTTCCCCGCATATAGGGAACCCCCTCACTGCCCACGGCGGCGGCCAGGGCGGCGGTGACGGCGGGATCGGTGGGAATGTAGATGATATTGATGCCCGAGATCAGACCCACGGGATCCCCGATGGGGGAGGTGTCCATATCGTGCTGGACCACCTGCTCGGCCAGGGCGATCTGCCCGATGGAGAGGGACGCGGACAGGGTCCCCGCCACGCCGCTGTTGATGATGCAGTCGGGGGCGTACTTCAAAATCATGGTCTGGGCGCACATGGCGGCGAAGACCTTACCGATGCCGCACTTGGCGCAGACCACCTTCTTGCCCCGCAGGTCGCCGTAGACAAAGGTCATGTTGCCCACGGTCTCGGTCTCTGTATGGGTCATGGCGGCGCAAAGAGCCTCCACCTCGATCTGCATGGCGCCGATGATGCCGATGGCGGCCTTCTTGATCTCATTCATGGTTGTATGTCCTCCGTAAGACGGTGTTTTTTCGGGAATATTGTACCACAGCGGGCGCGCTTTGTCAAGATTATCGGGGGATGATCGGGGAAAAACCCACGAGATCACGGTAAAAATTCCACTTTTTGGTCCCGCCCCATTTACAAGGGCGGAAAAATATGCTACAATACCACCATAGGAAACCACCCCGAAAGGAGTCTTCATATGAGCATCGCCGTATCCAAGGATTCTCTGTCCAACCGCCGTCTGTACCTGAAAAACCGCCGCACCCTGGTGAATTTCTCCGAGGAGGGTCAGCTTGACCGCGTTACCCTCGGCCGTCACCTGTGCGAAAAGTCCATTGAGGCTCTGAAGCCCGATCTGGTGTCCATCGGTGACCACGCCCTGCGCCTGCGGGCCGCCGACGTGGACGGTCGCCATCCCCGCGAGATGAGCTTTACCTATACCGCCGCCGCCCCCTTCTGCCTGTCCGACGCTCCCATGCTAACCTTTGCGATCTCCCCCTACGACGGAGAGCGGGACAGCCAATACTTCGCTGACGTGGCCGAGAACAAATACTTCGTGGAGAAGCCCGATCCCCTGCTGGTCAGCCGCTCCTACGTCACCGTCACCCTGATCGGCGGCGGCCACGAGGCCTCCCGCACGGTCCAGCTCACCAATTACGGCTTCAACCGCATCTACGCCAACTTCGCGGGAGAGCCTGTGGTCTCCTCGGTGGAGGCCATCCGCTTCGACTACCTCATCGACGAGGAGGTGCCCCAGTGGCAACGGATCATCAAGCTGGACACGGTGGAGGCCGCCATGAGCGTGGACTTCACCTTCAAGGGCAAGGGCATGGAGGTGCTGTTTGGGGCCGAGAACGGCACCGTGACCCACGAGGACGATACCGTGACCTACACCTTCGCGGGGGAGTCCTCCCTGACCCTCCCCGACCTCACCGACGGAAAGAATACCGTCTGCGACGTCTTCCTGCCCATTAAAAATACTCTGGTGCTCCGCATGGACGCCACGGTTCCCGCCCTTGATCTGACGGTGCAGTTCAAGACCGACGGCGAGAATTTCTTCTCCGCCGACAAGCAGAAGACCTTCGCCCTGGAGGGGCTGGACGCTCCCAAGACCGTCTACCTCAACCTCTCGGACTGCGATAAGGCCGTGGGACGGCTGACGGGCATCCGTCTCATCCCCCACGCCCCCACCGCCGAGGCTGTGACTCTGCGGCTGTGGAAGGTGGCCTTTGAGCAGGAAAAGAAGATCGGACCCTCCGCCGGCCGCTTCACCTCCTGCGTGGCGGATACCGAGGCCGAGACCATTACCTTTACCTGCGAGATCGACCCCGCCTATATGGGCCGCGAGCTGGCGGTCTACGACGTTTTCCCCAGCGATATCCACCCCGATCTCGGCAAGCTGGAGTGCGTGGCCCGTACCCGTATCGAGTCGGCTACCGTCACCCTGACCGCCCCCCTCATGCGAGGGAACGTCACCCGCATCGCTTCCCAGTTCCTGGGCGCCGTCCTGCCTCCCGCCTGCGATACCTGCGCCGACGAGGGCTGGACCCCCCTGGCCGAGCGTACCGTCATTGAGAACTGGAAGGACATTTGCGGTGAGAATCCTTACGCCTTCGAGTTGCCCGATTACACCGTGTCTGTTCTGGACTTCGGCGCCAAGGGCGACGGCTTCACCGACGATACCGACGCCATCCAGGCCGCCATTGACCACGTCAGCAACGCGGGCGGCGGTACGGTGGTGATCCCCGGCGGGGTAAATATCCATTGCGGTATGGACATGGGCCGCCGCTTTGTGGTGACCAACCTGTATATCCGCAGCTTTGTGGAGCTTCGCATTGAGGAGGGCGCCGTCCTGTGGCAGGCCGACGATATCTCCTTCTATAAGATGCTTCCCCGCTTCGGTCACAACGTCTCCATGACGGGCGTCAACTGGCCCGCCAACCACACCTCGGGCAATATGCCCCTGCTCTACGCCTTCCGCGAGGAGCGCTTCCGTCTGACGGGCGGCGGTACCATCCGTATGTGTGACACCGAGAGCGCCAGCGAGGACGGCTACTTCCGCTTCATCGGGGACAACGTCTGCATTGGCTGCTGTGACCGTATGCACGTCTGCCCCATCGGCATCGTAGAGTGCGACACCTTTGAGGTCAGCAGTCTCACGGTGATCCGCTCCAGCGGCGTGTACATGAGCCTCCCCCGCAACAACCACGGCTACTTCGCCAACCTCCTTTTGGACGAGGCCAAGTGTACCGGCGCCGACGGTATGTGGCCCTCGGCCTCGGAGGGTATGCGCTTCACCCGCATCCTCCTCAACACCAACGACGACGGCATCTGCCTCTCGGCCAACTACAACGACCCCCGCGATATGCTGTGGAACTTCACCCACCCCGGCACCGAGCGCAGTACCAGGAACATCGAGCTGTCCCACTCCCGCTTCAACTGCTATGTCTTCACCGCCTCCGCCATCTCCTTCTGCGTCTGGGGCACCGACACCCCCGATCTGGAGCGGGCCGAGGTACGGAACATCCACATCTTCGACACCTCCCTGGAGGGCCGCGTCTCCATCGGCGGCTGGACCGACAACCCCTACTACGGCGTCTTCCCCTTCGACAACTCGGAAACCGACGATTTCTCCCCCGTCAAGGACGTCCGCATCCACAACTGCGAGCTCCGCTCCCCCCTGGGTCTGGGCGCCCTCCGCATTCTGAACCTGGAGAACGACTTGGGCATCCGGTCTCCCTCTCAATTTGAGCGGGGCGACTTCCTCCGCCGTCCCGCCGAGCGTAATCCCGACTGGCGGCTGGGACTTTCGGGCTGGTCCTACACCACCCGCGAGGCCGTGGATCAGATCGTCCTCTACGGCAAGGCCTGCGCCGTCCTCACCCCCGTCCGCGGCAAGGTCTGCGACCTGTGGCAGGGACTGTACCTCACCAAAGGCACCCACACCATGCGCTTCTCCTACAAGGCAAGCGGCACCTTTACGGCCTTTGTCCGCCGCGCCGAGGATCTGACCCGCCCCACGGGCGCCGCTCCCACCCTGACCACCCTCCACGAGGAGGCCATCGTCTGCGGTCTTGACGGCTACCTACCCGGCCGCGACTGGCAGACGGCGGAGATCACCTTCACGGTTCCCGAAGACGGGCTGTACCGGCTGGGCATTGCGGGGACCCTGCGCGACACCATCGGTCTCTACGTTACGGATTTTTCCATGGATGAGTGAGACGTACCCTCCGGGTCATGGTCCGATCGTCCGGTTCGCCATCCCTAAGGAGCATTCACGCTGATTTTTCAAAAATCAAAAATACTTGCGAAAAAACACCGCCCATCCCGCGAAGACAGCGGGTGGGCGGTGTTCGTCAATCGCTCGGAGTGGAGACAATAAGGACGTACAAGGCGTCCATATCCTCCTTGGAGATCATCAGAATGGGGGACCGCTCCTCAGTCTCAAGATCGTGGCACGTCACGTAGCGGTCGCCGCGCAAATTCAGCATATACCTTTCTTCCCCGAAGAGCAGGTGGATGGTCAATCCCTCGTTGGGCGGGTCGGCATCGTGGGGAGCGTAGACCATTTCCCATGTCGAGACAGCCTCCATCATGCGTTGGCAGGTCTGCGTATCCGTATAGTATCGCTCATAGGCGGAATCCTCCGACAGAGGTATCACAGCGATGCTGCTCGGTGTCTGCCGGGAGGAAAGGGGATTCTCAAACCGAGTAGCCTCCGAGGGATCGTACAGCTCAATGTCCACGTATTGACCGTCGTACCACTGTATGCGGTATAAGCCCGCTGTCAGCTGCCCCAAGCGGTTGTCTTTCATGTGGTTACGTATGGTGTACAGATTCACATACATATCCAGCACGGCAAACTCCCCGGGCGCGGGCTGCGAGGATTCGAATATACCGTCCACCGATTCCACGTACAACAGGGTTTCTCGCTCTCCGTCCAAACGGTAAAAGCTGTAATTGATGCCTTCCATGAAGGACACTCCCGGTTCCTTGGCCGTGATCCTGCAACGGATCATTTGGGAACTGACGGGGTATTTCGTCTCTTCAATGGACAGCAGATACTTGGGCGGTGTGGCGGAGGGAACACGGTCAGGGTCAAATATGCGTATATCCGCGTATTCGTCATCGAAGCGCACGCGATAGGTGCCGGGGGTCAGCTCCCCCAGACCCTGCCGCTCCATGGCTTCCCGCACGCTGTCCAGATCGATCCACGTGCTCAGCGCGGCGTAGCCGTCGGTCCCCTCGGGCGCTGCGGAAAGTATCCCTTCCGTTTGATCCTGATAGAGCAGGATCTCTCTGTTATACTCCACACGGTAAAACACATAATTTCGGTGGGTCAGCAAGCGTTTCCCGGGCTCGGTGGCCACCAGGGTGTAGGGGATCCTTTGGGTGCCTACGGGGAATTCCCATTCGTCCAGAACCAGACGGCAGGTATAGATCTCCTCCATGGGTGGATCGACGGTTTCGGGCAGAGGCTCGGTCTCGGTCACGGTCTCGGAGTCCGTGGAGTCGATGGGGATCCCGCCGGGGCCCGTAGACGCCATCCGTCCCGCCGCCACAATACCCGCCAGCACCGCCGCCGCCACCGTCAGAGAAATGACAGCCGCCGCCAACGGGGACTCGGTGAATCGGTGAAGCCACCCATCCCCCCGAGGCTTGACCACGCTTCCGCCGCTGGGCAGAGCCGCGCTGTCCAGCACCCAATCATCCCGCAGGTCGGAGATGGATTCCATCAAAAGCATACCGCGCTCGTTCACAGCGAATACCCCCTTTCGTTCAGATATACCCGCAGCCGTTCGCGGGTCTTGCCCAGCCGCTTGGTCACGGCGTTGGGCGTGAGACGGTACTGCGCCGCCAGGTCCTTCACCGCCATGCCGTGCCAGTAGCGCCCCAAAAGCAGGCGGCGATCCAATTCATCCTCTCCGCCGAGAAAGGATTCCAGCATCTCCACCAGCGGCGCGGCTTCCCCGTCCTCAGCAGGGGCGGGAATGCACTCGTCCAGCTCCTCCAGAGCCACCTCCAGCTCGCGGTTGCGTTTCTCGCGGTGATTCATGCGGTAGCGGCTGAGGGCCGTGTTGCGGGTGATGCGGCAGAGGAACGCCCGCAGGCTGTTGGGTCTGTGGGGCGGCATAGCGTTCCATGCCTTCAGCCACGTGTCGTTGACACACTCCTCCGCATCCCGCGGGTCGCGCAGAATACCTGTTGCCACACTACGGCAAACTGCCCCGTGGGCGCGGTCGCTCTCGATGATGGCCCGCTCGTCCCGCGCAAAGTACAGGGCAACAATGTCCTTGTCATTCATGTCCAAAACCTCCTTATTTCGGAGTCGCGGTATCCTCTCGGATACTCCCTCATCCATTATGACGCCGCGGAGTCCCGAATTCTGCCTTTTTTTCAAACTTTTTTCTGAATTTTTTTCGATCCTCAGCGAAATATGAGCGGCACCGACGAAAAGCGCGCCGAATTGCTTGGTCAAATTGCCTAATTTGTCGTCCCTATGTCTATGGAAATTTCACGGATATTTTCAAAAGAAATTTTCAAAAAGCCCTTGCAAATTGAGGCAAAATGTGTTATGATATATGCGTATATGTGTGGCCTTACCACATACCCTCTCAGATGAGGTAAGGTTGGAGCATAAATTTATGCTAAGAGGAGGACAAACTCATGCCGAACATTAAGTCTGCTA
>JAGAIH010000130.1 GCA_017626655.1 Clostridia bacterium
ATACCTGACTGACGTGGAACGCGAGGGTTGCTTCTTCAACCTGGGGTGGGCCCTGTGGCTCTGTATCATCGCCGTCATCTCCCTTGTGGCATTCCTCATCATCCGTCACAACAGACGGCGGGTATGGGTGTGTCGGTAAGCCTCAAAAGAATTAATTTCATTAAGTTCTGAAAATATCTTGACAACAGAGTCTCTCTGTGCTATAGTATAAGTGTACTACCTCGGGTGGTACACTTTTTGATTTTTTTCATCAAGGACCGTAACGAAACGCGGTTTTTCGCGTCTATATGAGTACAGACGAAAACCAATACGAAAGGAGATACTATGAAAGCTCCGCTGCTGGAACTGAAAAACATAGGTAAGATCTACGTATCCGAAAACAACGTCACCGTGGGTATCCGCGGGGTTAACGCCGCCTTTGAGAGAGGGGAGTTCGTCGCCGTGACGGGTAAGTCGGGGTCGGGTAAATCCACCCTGCTCAACGTCATCAGCGGTATGGACACCTATGAGGAGGGCGAGCTGTACGTGGAGGGGGAGCCTACCTCCCACTTCCTCCAGAAGGACTGGGAGGAGTACCGCAAGCAGTACGTCTCCTTCATCTTCCAGGAATACAACATCATCGAGAGCTTCACGGTGTTGCAGAACGTGGAGCTGGCCCTCATGAACATCGAGGATCCCAAGGCCAGACGAGAGCGCGCCCTGGAGCTGCTCCGCCGCGTAGGCCTGGAGGGACACATCCACCACAAGGGAAGCAAGCTCTCGGGCGGTCAGAAGCAGAGGACCGTCATCGCCCGCGCCCTGGCCAAGGACTCCCCCATCCTCCTCTGCGACGAGCCTACGGGCAACCTGGACAGCAAGTCCTCCGAGGAGATCATCCGCCTGCTCCGCGAGGTCTCCAAGGATAAGCTGGTCATCATCGTCACCCACAACTTCGAGCAGGTGGAGGACTACGCCACCCGCCATATCCGCATCTTCGACGGCGCGGTGGAGTCGGACCATACCCTCCGTTCCCCCGAGCGGGTGGAGGAGACGGTGGCCAAAACGACCTCCACCGTCATCCATAAGACCGCCCATACCCTCCGCAGCGGTATCCACCTGGGCCGCGTGCGCTTCACCGCCACCCCCAAGCTCTCGGTTTTCCTCTGCATCCTCATGGCTCTGACCATGCTGACCGTTACCCTCATCACCAGCCTCACCTATGAGTCCCGCGACCTCTTCTACGACCGCACCATGTTCAGCTACATGGAGGGCCGTACCGTCATTGTCCGAAGGGACGGAGCGGTCATGACCGACGCCGAGGTGGAGAAGCTGGCCGCCGACCTGGGCGCGGTGGATCACCTCCACTACGATTCCATGCTGGACGAGACGGTCTGGGAGGCTGTGGGGGACTCCTACGAATACTATGAGTTCTCCTTCGGCTACCCCGCCGAAAGTGTTAAGCTCAGCGAGGGCCGCTACCCCGAGCGGGACGACGAGATCCTTTTGGAGGTCCCCATCTCGGCCAAGCCCTACCTGGGCACCCCCTTCACCGAGACCGAGATGCCTTTGCTCTTCGGCATGGCCACCTACAAGGTGGTGGGTGTCCGCTACTACTACGATAACACCCAGACTCCCCGTATGCTCTTCACCGAGAACGGCTACAGGCTGGCCACCGCCATGACCTACTTCTCCAGCCAACGCTATAACTTCTCCTACGAGCTGACGGTGTCCCTCCCCGAGGGCGTGAGCGGAGTGATCGACCGCTCCTCGGTCCAGCTCTCGGTGGATACCCTCATCGACTTCGACATGGAGCCGGGGACCTACTTCATCAACGATATGGGCTTCGCCGACACCGTCCTGGGCATGGTCTCGGAGGCCGACAGCCCCGTGAGGAAAGAGGATCTGATCCTCAAAACCTCTATGGCAGGCCAGTTCGTGGACTACAACTACGGCGGCCCCTACATCGACTTCTGGTCAAGGGACGTCTATATAGAGGATATGGAGATCATGGGCAACTACGGCGAGACCGTCTCCATCACCCATCCCCTGGACGGTTACCGCCCCACCTACACCATGACCGAGTCCATGAAGGAGACCCTCCAAGAGAAGTTCTACGACCATTGGGACGAGGGCTACGGCATCGTCTCGGGGGTGAATGCCATGATCCTCTCCCCCGATATCTTCATGGATTTCATGTACGACCAGTACTACACCAAGTCCTACACCCAGGCCTCCCTCTTCTTTGCGGATGACCGCGAGGCCCGCGACAAGGTGGAGACCCTCCGCGAGATGGGCTACATCGCCGTGACCTCGGACGAGACCACCGACCCCACCGTTATGACCCTGCTGGAGGACAAGCTCGCCGCCCTCTTCATGGCCCTTCTGTGGGTGCTGGCCATCGTCTTCGCTACCCTCTTCCTCTCCCTCTGCTCCTCCCGCGCCATGAACGCCACCCGCGGCGATATCGCCATCATGCGCTCCATGGGCATCCCCACCACAGTGGTCAAGATCAGCATCTACGTCCAGACCCTGATCTCCCTGATCCCCGCTACCATCCTGACCGCCCTCACCTGCGCGGCCGTTTTCCTCATTCCCAAGACCAACGGTATGTTCTTCTTCCTCCACGCCGGAGACTACGCCCTGATCGCCGCCGTGCTGGTGCTGATTGCCCTGAACCTCTCCCGTAAGTACGTCAAGAAGATGTTCAACGAGAGCGTGAAAAAGACCCTGAAAGGAGGCGCCCATAAATGAGCCTGTCCCCTGTACGCATCCAAAACGCCCATAAATACTACAACAAGGGCAAGGACAACCAGCTCCACGTCATGAATAACGTGAGCCTGGAGCTGCCCGAGTGTGGCATGGTCGCCATCTTCGGCCGCAGCGGCTGCGGTAAGACCACCCTCCTCAACGCCGTAGGCGGCCTGGATAGGATCGCCTCGGGCAAGATCGAACTGTTCGGCAAGGATATCCGGGAGGATACCGATACCCTGCGGAACAAGTACGTCGGCTATATCTTCCAAAACTATAATCTCAATATCAACGAGACCGTCTTCGAGAACGTCTCCACCGCACTCCGCCTCTGCGGCATGGAGGACGAGACCGAGATCGAGGAGCGCACCATGGCCGCTCTGGCCAACGTGGAGATGGACAAGTACCGCGACCGCACCCCCGATACCCTGTCGGGCGGTCAGCAGCAGCGAGTGGCCATCGCCCGCGCCCTGGTGAAGGGCCCCGCCATCATCCTGGCCGACGAGCCCACGGGCAATCTGGACGAGCAGAACACCGTCCTGGTCATGGATATCCTCAAGGCCTTGTCCAAGCGCTGTCTGGTCCTGTTGGTCACCCACGAGGCCCACCTGGTGGATCACTACTGCGACCGTGTCATCGAGATCGTGGACGGAGAGGTCAGGTCCGACCGCCTCAATGCCGATGCCAAGGGCTATATCACCCGCGACAAGAACCACATCTACCTGGGTGAGCTGGAGAAGACCGCGACCGCGACCCCCGGCGTCACCGTGGAGTACTACGGCGATGCTCAAAGAGAGCTGACACTTCAAGTGGTCAGCCACGAGGGAAAGCTCTATATCAAGGTCAGCGACCCCACCGTCAAGGTCCTGGACGAGGGGAGCGAGATCAAGCTCATGGAGGGCGTCTTCGAGGAGACCCCCGCCGATCCCGAGATCAAGACGGGGAAGGACCTGGATCTGTCCCGCTTTGCCCCCTTCGAGGGAAAGCACTTCGGCCGCCTGTACCATTGGAGAAACTCCCTGAAGGCCGCCTGGCGGGAAAACTTCCGCGGAGGCAAGAAGAAGGGCAAGGGACTCCTCCGCGCCTGCCTGATCCTTCTGGCCGTGGTTATGGTCTTCATGACCGCCGCTTTCGGCGCCGCGGTCCGCTCCCTGGTGGACCTCCGCCGCGACCACAACGAAAGACTCTTCTATATACCCCTGAATCCCGAAGACGATTTCTCGGTCCTCAACGATATCGCGGGAACTCACGGCGTAGACTATACCCGCATCATCGGCTGGGATCCCGTTTACGACGTGGAGATGCTGGAGTTCCGCGCCGCCACCTTCATGACCGCCGAGAATATCTATCTCTCCGCCGAGGCCCGTCCCGTCAGCCTGTCCCTGGCCGAGGATCTTCCTCTGGTGGCGGGGAAGAAGGATATCACCGTCAGCTCGGATATCGTCATCACCACCGCCCTGGCTCAAAAGCTCCTGGACACCGCCACGGTCAGCTACCTCCGTGAGCCCGCCGACCTCATCGGTATGGTTACCCGCGGCAGGTACTATAATATGGGAGATAGCAACCTCCGCATCGCCGGTGTGGTGGAGTCCGACGAGCTGTTCTTCTACCTGGACGACCTGGTCATGGCCCGCTACGTCCTCAACGGCTACTTCTATCTGCCCCTGACCTACGCCTCCTACGCCGACGTCACGGTGCAGGACGGTGAGATGATCCTGTTCAACGACGGGACCTGGAACACCAGTGAAGTAAAGGTGGGCCAGACCGTCACCGTCCTGGGCAAGACCTTCACGGTCAGCGAGATCCGACAGACCTACATGGGCATCGCCGAGTACCCCGCCTACGTCAAGGATACCCACGGTGTCGACCTCATCACAGACCCCCGCGTCTACGCCGCACAGGTCCTGGGACAGGATGAGCTGACCGAGCAGGCCGAGTACACCTGGCTCTTCGACCACTACTTCGAGTACGGTCCCGAGTTCTACGAAAGACTCCTGGCAGACCGTCCCTCCTACAAGGACGTATCCTACGAGGAGTGGATGATCGCCACCTATCAAAACCCCGGTATGTTCGCCCAAATGCTGGGCTACGACCGCGACCGCGCCGCCGCCGCCTGGCTGTACCATGAGAAGAACGCCGCCTACCCCACCTCCGAGGAGCTGGACGCCTTCATGTCCACCTTTGAGGCGCAGAACGCCTTGACCGTTATGTTCGAGGATCCGCTGCTCTATCGGGAATTCGACCGCTACCTGAACCAGCACTACAGCGGAAGCAGCCGCTACAACTACAGCTTCGCAGTCTCGGACGCCGACTATATCGCCCTCTCCTCCTGTGTGGGAAAGACAGATGAGTGGTTGGGCTTCCATTTCTTTGACTGCTATAATTACGGCGACGGAACCGCCTACTACACCAACTACCTCCTCCTCCGCTCAAGCGACACCGCCGCCACCGAAGCCTACCTCACCGAGACCCTGGGCCGTGATCGCTTCCTTACCCCCGAGGATATCTTCGCCGACCTGTACGATCAGATCCGCTCGGGCGTGGCGGTGGCCATCGTCAGCGTGCTGGTGGTGCTGGCCCTCATGTGCCTGTGCGTGTTCTTCATCATGCGCTCCTCCTTCATGAGCCGTGTCCGCGAGGTGGGGATCCTCCGCGCCATCGGCGTGACAGGGAAGAACCTCACATTCCGCTTCACCGTGGAAACCGCCCTCCTGCTGCTCTTGACCACGGTCCCCGCCTACATCCTCTCCGCCCTCTTCATCGGGTCCCTGTCGGACGCCGTCCTGGTCTCCACCGTATTCTATTTCCCCGCCTGGATGGCGATCGGCCTGCTCTGCGTCATCAGCGCCGTGGGTATCCTCTTCGGAATTCTGCCCGCCCTGCTCCTGCTCCGCAAAACCCCCAGCGAAATCCTGTCCAAATACGATATCTGACCCTTTTCGGGCTATCGCGTGAAGCGGTAGCCCTTTTTTTGTGAAAGGGGTGTTCACAATGAAAATACGGCGTGAATTTGTGACGAAATACTGAATATCTGTTGGACATTTTTTGGAAAAATGAAAGAACATATTGACTTTTGGGGTAGGTTGTGGTATCATATAGGAGACAAATCAAGGAGCCAAAAACCGAGATTTTCCGCATCCCAACTCCCTTGTAACCGATCGAAAGAAAGGAAAATACAGACATGAAAAACACCATTAAGCTTCTGACTATGCTTCTGGCTGTCATCATGATGATCCAGGTAGCTCCCCTGAGCGCCATTGGCGACGCCGCCAATTCGGATACATACGAGCAGCCCGAACAGACCGAAACCGAGGTCGAGACCGAGATCGAGACCGAGCCCGCCGTTGAGGTTGAGCCCGAGACCGAGGCTCCCGAGACTGAGGCTCCCGAGACCGAACCCGAAACCGAGCCCGAAACCGAGGGCGAGCACGTGTTGCTTACCCTGGAGAGCATGGCTTGGAGAGACGGCTCCCTCACCGAGGCCTTCGCCACTCTGACTGACGGTATGACCGTCACCTGCAATAACCTCGTCCTCCGTCTCGCCCTCAATGCCGCTCCCCAGTCGGTTGAGGCCGCTGTGGACGGTGTGACCGTACAGGTCAAAACCGAGGACAGATTCATTATGCTGCCCATTGAGCTTCTCAACGGTTACCACACCTTCACCGTTATCGCCAACGGCGCGCTGAACACCGTCACCGCCGAGTTTGGTCTGACCGTGGAAAGCGAGGATGCCTCCTACCCCGAGATTAACGTCAGCGGTGCTACTGCTCTGATCCTGGGTAAGACCGATGAGATCATCGTCACCGGCTCCAACACAGCCTCGCTTGCCGAGGTCCTTGTGAACATCAAGATGTCCACGGGCTTCAAGGTTGAGTCTGTGGATATCGCCAAGGGCTACGTTGGTACCTACTCCTGGTTCCGCGGTGACCTCCAGCTGACCATTGAGGTCTTTGACGCCGACAAGATTGTCGGGGACGTCATGGCCATCATTCGGATCAAGGCTCCCGCTACCATGGATCCCAATCTCGATCCCTTCTGGAAGGTTGATTCCGCCGTCGTGACCCCCGCTGAGGGCGAGACCGTCGGCAAGACCGAGAACTTCCAGGGTACCGTCACCATTCCCGAGACCGAGGTGACCCTGTCGGCAAGCTACACCATTGAGGGTGTCAATTCCCTGGCTATCGGCGGAATGGATTACACCATGATGGTCAAGAACGACCTGGGCGAGGCCGTGGCTGATGTGGCTGTCTACGTTGTGAATGGCAAGAAGAACGTTCTTCTGGGCCGCACCGACGAGAACGGTCTGCTCTCCTCCGATTACTTCGAGGGCGGTAAGACCTATAGCGTGTTCGCCGAGGATGATAACGGAATCGCCTCCGCACGCACTTCCGTATTCTTCTATACCGCCGTCGGTCCCGAGGACGGTTCTCCCTATTCGGTGCTGTTCAACGGCATCAACGCAAGCGGCAAGACCATCACCTGGATGAGCAATCTCCTCGCCGCTGACGAGTTGGCTTGCGTCCGTATCTCTGCCACCGAGGACATGGCCGACGCGATGCTCTACAACGGTAGCAGCAACGTCAAGGTATACGAGACCGGCAGTACCGTCAACCTTGTCAATACCGTGGCTCTGTCCGACCTGACTCCCGGTGTGTACTACTATCAGGTAGGCGACGGCTCGGTCTGGTCTGAGGTCAAGGCCTTCACCGTCAAGGCACCCTCTACCACTGCCAGCTTCGCCGTCATTGGCGATATGGCCAACACCGACACCGCTAACCTGGAGCTCATCGCTAACGCTATGGCCGCCGACGGCGTTGACTACGATTTCGCAATCCAGACCGGTAACGCCATTACCAACGTGGCTGACCACGAGGCATGGCTCAAGGCCGCCAACGGCTTCGGTGCCTTCGGCGAGCTCAGCTTCATCCATGCATACGGCAAGAACGAGATCACTGCCGGTGATATCCTGGGTGCCGAGAGCGGTTACCGATTCTACGTCTACAACAACGTATTCGTAGGTGTCATCGACTACACCGAGGACGAGACTGCTCTGGACAGCATGCTCTTTGATCTGGTCTGGGATGCCAAGGCCGCCGACTACGCATGGCGTATCCTGATCATCAATCAGGCTCCCTATACCACCGACTCCGAGAAGGCCTCGAGCATTGCCGCTGAGCTGGTGCCCACCATGGTCGAGCGCGGCAGCTTTGATCTGGTCCTTTCCGGCAACGAGTGTAACTACGCCCGTACCGATTCCATCCGTGACGGAGAGGCCACCGAGAAGAACGGTGTCACCTACATCGTCTGCGGCTCCGCCGGTGAGAAGGCCAACGCAATCACGAACGGTGACTTCGTTGTGACCAACGGTGACTTCAATGCCCTCTACCTCTCTGTAACCGCCGATGAGCATCAGCTCACCGTCACCGCTTACAACGTACTGGCTGACGGTAGCGTTGCGATCGTGGATACCGTTACCAAGACCCACCGCGTTTGTAGCGAGGGCACTCACCTCTTCCGCTTTGGTGTCCACCCCGAGTACCTGATCTGTGACTACTGCGGTGAAAAGGGTATTCTGACGGAGTATGAGGGCCTCATCATACTGAATGACATGCTTATGTATGTTGACCAGAAGGGCTTCCAGTCCGGTTGGAAGATGCATGACGGTAAGTACTACTACTTCTCCAACATTAACTTCCAGGCTGTGAATGGCAAGGTGACTCTCGGTAGCTACACCTACTACTTTGAGGACAATGTACTGGTCAAGGGCCATTGGATCACGACCGGAGGCATGAAGAAGCTCATTTGGGCGAACGGTAAGGCTCTGACCAACTCCTGGTATGAGGAGGACGGCGTTACCTACTACTTCCTGAGCAACGGCGCTTGCGCGATCGGTACTGTGGAAATTCCCACTGTCAATGAGAACGGTGAGACCGTTAACGAGACCTATATCTTCGACGCGAATGGTGCTCTCATTCGCAAGGCATAACTCATAATCAAGAGGTAAAACCTCCCTATGCAGGCCGTGGATATCCGCGGTCTGCATAGGCATATATAGGCGTACTTCAAATGAGAAGGTGGTGGTATAGTGAGATCCAAAGAATACCCGGAATTGAGCCAAACTCAAAAGGCGGTCTGCGATCTGCTGGCAAACCACCTGTTCGGCCGAGAGGCTACCGTGGGGGGAAAAATGGATTGGCGGGCGATCTTAGAGGAAAGTTACCTCCAGGGCGTCCACATGATCATTGGCCAGATCGCCCCTGAAAACGGCATTCCCGCTGAGATTCTCGCGGAGCGGAAGCGCGCTCTGTTCGCTACCATGCTTCGGGACTCGCGAGTTCACGGAAGCCATACCACTCTCCATCGGGTTATGCTCAAGCACGGACTTTGCTATACCGTCATCAAGGGCGTTGCCTCCGCCAATTACTATCCCGACCCAAGCCTGCGAAGCATGGGAGACGTGGACTTTCTCGTCCGTCGTGAGGAAGAGAAAACCATTCTTGAAGTTCTTCAGAGCGAGGGCTACGAGGTCCTGGAGCAAGGCCGCGATCACCATGTTATCCTGCAAAAGGATCAGATCCGCCTGGAGATGCATATTGAACCCGCGGGGATGCCCGAAGGCAATACCCGCCCCATCATGGAAAGCTACCTGGAGAATATGCTGGATACCGCCGTGGAAAAGAAAGGTCCACCCGCGGCCTGTGTCTGCCCCTCGGATTTCCACCATGGCCTCATTATTCTCATGCATACCCAGCACCACCTCCTCTCGGAGGGCATTGGCCTTCGCCACCTCTGCGATTGGGCAACCTTCGTCGGTCACTTTGAGGGAGAGGGCTTTGCCGATCTGTTTCGCGAGAAGCTGAAGCGGGTAGGACTATGGCAGTTTGCCCGCCTTCTGTCGGTCACCTGCGCTCTGTACCTGGGGCTTCCCGAGAAGGCCTGGATGGAGATCGCAAAGGGGGATCGCGATACCGCGAAAGAGCTGATCTGTGACATGTTCAGCGGTGGCAATTTCGGCGTAAAGGATCCCCAAAGAGCCTACGAGGGAATGTTCATCTCCAACCGAGGAAAAGATGGGGTGAAGCAGAACCGTCTGAAGGAGGGCTTCTCCTCTTTGAACCGTATCACCTATCAGATCTGGCCCGTGACCCGAAAGGCCCCCGTCCTGTTACCCATAGGCTGGCTTGTCTCCCTCGGCCACTTTGTCAAGCGAAACCGCGAACGCAAAAAGCGCGGTGGGGAAATCAACGCCATAAAGGCCTATCAGGCCAGCGCCTACCGTAAGGAGCTTTACCGAAAACTCTCCCTATACCAGCCCGAAGAATAACCACAGCATGAATATGAATAGGAATGATGTTGCGGTGAACCATTATTCTTTTTTTGAAGCTATGAAACAAGTATTCGTACCAAACTATTACCAATCCTTCCACTGCATCGCTTCCGCATGTAAGCATTCCTGCTGTGTGAGCTGGGAGATCGACGTGGACGCCGATACCCTGGCCTACTACGACACCGTCTCGGGTGAGATGGGGAACCGCCTCCGCGCCTCCATCGACCGAGAGGCCGACCCGCCCTGTTTCAGGCTCACCCCCGACGAGCGCTGTCCCTTCCTAAATGAGAATGGCCTCTGCGACCTCATCACCGAGCTGGGGGAGGAGTCCCTCTGCCACATCTGCGACGACCACCCCCGCTTCCGCAATGTCCTCCCCGACCGTGTGGAGCTGGGCCTGGGCCTGTGCTGTGAGGCCGCCGCCAAGATGATCCTGTCCCAAACCGAGCCCTTTTCGGTGGTGGAGCTGCCACCCGAAAAGGCCGCCCGTGAGCGCCATGCCCACGAGGATCGGGAGGAGCTTGACGACCTCACCGCTTCACTCATCGCTTACCGTGAAGTCCTCCTCCCCCTTCTCCAAGACCATTCCAAGCTCCTGTCCGACCGTATCCGTCACGTTTTTGAGAAATGCGACATAAACTTGTCAGAGAGCGGGACGGAGATTTTCGGGAGCTTTGCCTCCATATCCGCCCTCCTGCGGGATATGGAGCGGCTGGACCCCGCCTGGGATACCTGCCTGGACGCCATGGAGAAACTGACCGAAGACCCGCTCTGTGAGCTGGATGGGGAAACGGCCACAGCCTACGAGAATCTGATCTGCTACTTCCTCTACCGCTACATGACGGCCGACGCCACCCTCTGGCCCGACGCAGAACGCACCCGCACCGCCTTCGCGGTCCTCTGTACCCTCATCATCCACGCCATCCACCGCGCTACGGGGGGGAAGGACCTTGACTCCCTCTGCGAGATCGCCCGTATGTTCTCCTCCGAGATCGAGTATTCCGAGGAGAATCTGGAAAGACTCATGGGCGAGGTGGAGGACGCCGTTTTCTGATTCCAATTTTTCATCAGACGATTGCATAATTAGAAAAATTGGGGTTTAGCGAACTGTTTGAAAGGGTAAAAATGCCCATGACGGTAAACTCCCCCACCGCCTGCGGGCGGAGCCCCCTCGGGGAGGGAGCCTTGGGGCGCGGGTAAGAATCGCTTGTCGGGTAACGAATTTCCGCGGGTCTGGGCAAAA
>JAGAIH010000016.1 GCA_017626655.1 Clostridia bacterium
CTATTTCTGCGATGTTATTGAAGGTAAAATAAAGAACGATAAAAATCCTGCGTCCAGCGCCGCAACCACGATACGTCTTATTGAGCGTATGCGTGAGAGTGTAAGCGAGGGTGGAAAAATACTTTCTTTCCGCTAACTTACTATCGTCTGCTTTGGGCTTTAGAAATACATTTTTAGAACGAATTTCGCACGCTTGGCGTTATATCGAAATCCAAAGTCTTTCGGGTCGATATCGCACTCCTGCGTATACATGCAAAAGGCCTGATGATCTAAATCACCAGGTCCTTTCTTGTCTATGAAGTTGTAGTAGATCTCCACCTTGTCGTCATAGAGGACGATCTCTTTCACGAGCAGTCGGATCATCGAATACGGCTCTTTCTTCAGCGCCACACAGTCGTATTGTTGACGTTCTGCATCTGCGCGATCTCTACAAAACCAAGTCCTGCCATGTAGTGATTCAGAGTTTCAGTTTCCGCAACAGTCAATCTCATTTGATGGATGATGGTATCAACCTTGGTGTAATCCTCGATCTCATACTGTGTCTCAAAGTCAATAGAAGCATCGACAGGCGAGCACTCTTCGATGCTGATGGCCTTGAACGCAGATAAATACTCTTTCTCGATGTACCGCAAAGCGTGTCGGTAACAGGCAAAACGGATAGTCAATAGCTCACCTTTACGGTTCTGACAGGCAAGATCGTCCAGATTGTGCCCGATGTAGTGGCAAAGGAAGCAAATCACCTCGGACGCGAGATCGTAACCGTCCGAAAAGGTCGTGTTGTAGCCTCGGTTGCCGTAAATGTCCTCTACGAGACCAGCGTAAAGCTTGTCCAGAGAACGCGGATGGTGTGCGAATCGCATCATTTTCTTGATGGCAGACATCGCGATACACTCGCCGATATGCTGGACGTTTTCAGTGGTGATCCTTGCGTTTTCGTTGGTGATTCTTACTTTGGTTTCGGTTTTCATTTTCTATACCTCCCGATTTTTATTTGGCCTTTCGGCAGGGTCGGGGGAGCATAGGTCGGGAGGTAATCGCGATCATTCCGAGTGAGGTGTGCAGATGTCAACGAGAGGTCGTGACTGCTTTCAGTACACAAGAAAATATTGCTTATGGATATAGAAAAAACCAGGTATCGCTACCTGGCTGTTCTATATCTATTTTCATTTTTTGGTGATATTTTTTTGCGTTTACAACTGCGAGAGCTATGCTACACTGGACCAGGACGAAAGGCAAAAATCGGGAACAATGTTCGTTAATTAAACAGATGATCCTGGCTGTTCTTTTTTTGCGCTCCCGGCGAAATCGTGCCGATGGGATATTTTATTGATTCTTGTATTATGCTACAATTAAAATAAAAAAACGTTTTTGGAAAATGTGTCGGATTGCAAGAAAAATTTTGTGTGTATAAGTGAAAGGCCTTTGACACTTGCGAAAGGGGGGTGAGCTATGAATGACGAAAAGATCATTGATCTGTTCTGGAAGCGGGACGAAACAGCCATCAAAGAGACAGACAAGAAATATGGGCGTTACTGCTCAACGGTTTCCATGAGTATCCTGCATAACGAGCTGGATGCCGAGGAGTGTGTCAACGATGCCTATTTGTCTTTGTGGAACAGCATTCCGCCTCACCGCCCGCAGGTTCTGCGAACCTTTCTCGGCCGAATCGTTCGCAACATATCCATCAATCGGCACAAAAGTACACACCGCCAAGGACACAACTGCAATATGGACGTTTCACTGGAAGAGCTTATGGATGAGCTGGGGGATTGCTTCCCCTCGGATGATGACATGACAAATGAATTGTCGGGGGAAATCAAGGAGCACCTGCAAGCCTTTCTCCGAGAACAGGACGCCCTGAACCGAAAGCTGTTCGTGGGACGCTACTGGCACAGCTACAGTTTTTCAAGATTATCTGCGTCTTATGGTTTGACCGAAGGAGCGGTGGAGATACGCTTGCGCCGAACAAGGACAAAACTTAAAAAATATTTGAATGAAAGGGGTATCAGCGTATGAAAAAAACAAGATATCAGGCTTGTCTGCTCATCAACGAGCTGGATGATGATATGATTTTGGAAGCTGAACTGGCGAATGTGCCGATGCGGCGCAGAGTGGGACACGTGATGAAGCGTGTATGGCTCATCGCCGCCTGTATGACCCTGTTGGCCACCGCTGCCATCCTGTTGCTTTTGCCCGCCATGCTCCGAGAATATCCTGCTCCGTCACCCATTCCCCCCTTGACCTCAGAGCCTGCGGTTGAAACACCTGAACCCGTCGTGAATTGGGTTTCCGATCCGACGCTGGTGAGGGTAGAACGGCTCAGCGCTTCAGAGGCCGTGGCGGATCCGAATGTTACGGAGGATGGCAACCTGGTCTCGGTGGAGTCCCAGACCCAGTATTTCGCAAATCAACTCATTCTGATCCATTTTTCCTGCCGCGAGGACGAGCATGTTATGGTGGAACCAAGCTCGTGGCGCAGTGCGCTGAATCCCGTGTACCTGCACACAGCGGAAGGAGACGGTCACACCCGCTCCTACTGGCGGTTCAAGAACGAGGAATTGGACGGTCACATCTCGGTGTCCGAGGAGCTGGAGTACAGCCGATACAAGGATTACTTCGGCCGCCCCGTGACGGTGGAGAACGGCGATGTGCTTCTGTGGCAGTACGCCAATCTTGCCCTTCCCTGCGTGGAGGACAATTTTGTGGATTTCACGGTAGTAGACGATGAAGGAAACATCACGGGCGGCGGCAGTATCTATATCGGTGGGTATGATCTAACCTCCATGAGCAAGAACAAGAAATACTACGGTGAAAGCCAGTACGGAGATTTCGGAGGCTCCTTCGAGGACTTTTGCTTCACCAACGCCATCTACCGTCCCGTGGTGCTGGGTGCCTACCGCTACACCAACGAGGGCGGAGGGGACAATGAAATCCAAGCCCAATGCCTAAAGGAGTTACACGCCCTTGCCCCCGAGCGGCGGGAATCCCTGCTTGCCGATATCAGCGGCGAACTCCTACGGGTATCGGTGCGGGAGGCGCTGGCGGACTACGCATGGGTCATCGGAAAGACGGGGGGCTGGGGATTATCCTCATTCGGAAAGTATCAAAACGAGACCAAATATCTGATCATGAGCTTTGCCAATTCCCTCGACCCTGCCGATCATGAGTATCTGCTGTTTCTCTATGAGGGCACCTACAGGCGGATCACAGGCTGGGAGGTGCATCTCCAAAATGAGTACGGCGACATGATTATAGGCTGCCTGTACCTGGAGGACGGTACCGTGGTGCAGGTGGATCTACGCCATGCAGACCAACCCGTGACCCTCCTGCCGCCCGCGGAAACCGAAACCGCATGACCGCATCACAATGAGAAAGGAAAATACCATGAAAAAGATACTATTATGCGCCCTTACCGCCAC
>JAGAIH010000131.1 GCA_017626655.1 Clostridia bacterium
CGAGCGTCAGGTCACCCGCGAGGTGAAGAACGACGCCGAGAACATCGAGAAGATCTTCGGCTATAAGCCCATCGGCATGGCCTGGCCCGGCGGCGACACCGAGTGGAACGAGGGCAACATCACCACCATCCTGGAGACCACGAACGTCCGCTACGGCAGCTGCACCACCCGCAACACCCAGATGGGTTTGGGCAAATTCTCCCTGCCTCAGTACTTCATGACCTGGTACCCCACCTGCGGCTTCAGCGACGCCGACTCCCTGACTCTGCTGAACGAGTTCATCGCCGCCGACTGCACCGAGGATATGCTGTTCTACATCTGGGGCCACGGCTACGAGCTGGACATCTTCAACACCTGGGATAAGTTCGAGACCATGATCAAGACCATCGCCGAGGCCGCCGAAAAGGATGATTCCATTGTCCTTGTGACCAACGCCGAGTTCTACCAGCTCTTCAAGGATGAGATCCCCGCTTGGAAGGAATAATTATTGTGAATTTTCTGTAAAGGGTGTAAGATTTTCGCTTTTTTGGTGTCTTATAGAGTAGAGGCCCCACTTTGAAAAAAGGAGAACCGCTATGAAACGAATTCTTTGCCTGACCCTGGCCCTGCTCATGACCCTGTCCGCCCTGCTGTGCCTGCCCGCTTGCTCGGGGACTGCCGAGGATTACCTCGCGGGGGAGGAGACCGTCATCGACAACGAGACCCCCTTCGTATACTCGGAAAAGACCCGCCGCTCCATCCGCAAGAATGTCTGGGGCGTCAAGCGGGAATATGGGATCTGGGATTTCGCCGACTTCTGTTGCGGGACCTCGGACACTCCGCAGGAGACCTATGCCTTCTTCGCGGGCTATTTCGGCAACAAGCCCGTCCGCGAGCTGGTCACCGAGGAGGAGACGGTGTACTATACGGTCTACTCCCTGTCTCGCTACACGCTTCTCTACCTGTTTCTGGAAAAGAAGGGAGACGACTATCTGTGCGATCAGGTCTACGCCGCCGACGGGCGGGAGGACGATATGCTCCGTGGAATGGTGCTGGATAAGGACCTGCCCTCGGCCATCGTAGGGGACAACCTGCCTCCTGAGTGCTATTTGGACTTCTACACCCCCGAGAAAATCCTGGAAAACAATCTGCGACGGTGGGAGTACTATTACAGTGCCTGCAACTACGTCAACATCCCCCATGCCACCCTGATGAGCTCGGCGGAGGAGAAAGGCAGGACCTTTATCCGCTGTATGCAGCGCGTGTCCTTCGATATTATGCGGGACAACAAGTCCCACGACGGTTTTTACGTCTATGACCTGCTCCTGGAGGAGGATGGCGGCGGGACGCTGTACTTCTACCATCTGGACGACAGGGACTTCCTGCCCGACAATTACACCTATCGGATCATCCAGCAGGAGACCATCCCCCTGACCGCCGAGGAGGGAACCGCCCTGAAAGCCTTGCTTACGGAGTGGGATTTCATGAACCAGCCCACCTGGAACCCCGAGGAGTATATGGGCTTTGACGGCACCACCACCTACGTCTACGCCACGGGCGTCATCGGGGGAGAGGATAAACGCTACGGCTCCAATCTCATCGTTATGTGGGAGCCCACCTCCCGTAACGCCCACTACCACATCCGCGCCGCCATCGAGGATCTCGTCCGCGCCCACGTCACCGTGGAGGAGGGGCGGATCTACCGAAAGGATCTCTATGAGGAATACGACTGGATGCAATGATCCGAGCCACCATCCCATCAACTCAACTCTCACATGATCGGAGGAACCCATGGACAACCCCAAAACCACCCACACCAAAGAACAGCTTAAGATCCTGCGCCTGCTTGCCGCCGAGTACCCCTCCATCGCCCTGGCCAGCGCGACTCTCGTGAACCTCAACGCCCTGTCCAACCTCCCCAAGGGCACCGAGCATTTCATGAGCGACCTCCACGGCGAGGCCGAGGCCTTTGAGCATATCCTCAACAACTGCTCGGGAGTCATCCGCGAGAAGGTGGACACCCTGTTCTACCGCACCATGTCCGAGGAGTCCCGCCGCACCCTCTGCACTCTGATCTACTACCCCACCGAGAAAATGGAGGAGCTGCGGGGAGGCGGTGTCGTGGGCCCCGAGTGGTACCGCATCACCCTGTACCGTCTGGTGGATCTGGCCCGTTCCGTGGCCTCCAAGTACACCCGCGCCAAGGTGAGGGAGGCTTTGCCCGCCGACTACCAGTACATCATCGACGAGCTGCTCCACACCTCGGGCGAGGAGCATGACAAGCAGGAATACTACCGCAACATCATCGACACGGTGATCGAGGTAGGCCAGTCCGAGGCCTTCATCGTGGCCCTGTGCAACCTCATCAAGCGCATGGCGGTGGACCGCCTCCACGTGGTAGGCGACATTTACGACCGAGGCAACCACGCCGACCGCATCCTGGATATGCTCCGGGAGCATCACCACGTGGATATCCAGTGGGGCAACCACGATATCGTCTGGATGGGCGCCGCCGCCGGCTCTCCCGCCTGCGTGGCCACCGTGCTGAACTCAGCCCTCCAGTACAACACCCTCTCCATCGTGGAGAACACCTACGGCATCTCCCTCCGCGACCTCATCGGCTTTGCCCAGGAGACCTACCGCGATTCCACCTGGTTCATGCCCCGCAACCCCGACGACGCCTACTACGTCAAGAACAGCATGGACAATCTGGCCAAGGCCCACAAGGCCATCGCCATCATCCTCTTCAAGCTGGAGGGTCAGCTCATCCGCCGCCATCCCGAGTTCGGCATGGAGGATCGGCTGGTGCTGGATAAGATCGACTACGAGAACAATACCATCACCCTGAACGGGGAGACCTACCCCCTCAACGACGGCCATTTCCCCACCATCGACCCCGCCAACCCCTACGCCCTCACCGACGCCGAGCAGTCCCTCATCGACTCCCTGACCCACGCTTTCCGTCACAGCAAGGCCCTGCGGAAGCACATCGAGTTTTTGTACAATGACGGCGCCCTCTACAAGACCTGCAACGGCAACCTCCTGTTCCACGGCTGTGTCCCCATGACCCCCGACGGGCAGTTCGATGCGGTGACCTCCTTCGACGGCGTCACCCGCAAGGGCCGCGCCTACATGGACTTCTGCGATAAGACCGCACGCGCCGCCTTCTACGAGCATGGGCAGGACGCCCTGGACTTTATGTACTACCTGTGGTGCGGCCGCCAGTCTCCCCTCTTCGGGCGGGAGCGGATGACCACCTTCGAGCGGTATTTCGTGGCGGACCGCAAGACCTGGACCGAGACCAAGAATCCCTACTACGAGCTGGTGGAGAGCTACGAGACCGCCACCTTCATCCTGCGGGAGTTCGGTCTGGACGAAAAAACGGGCCACATCATCAACGGCCACGTCCCCGTCCGCGCCGCCATCGGGGAGCCGCCCGTCAAGGCGAGGGGCCGCTACATCCGCATCGACGGCGGCTTCTGCCGCGCCTACCACGACCGCACCGGCATCGCGGGCTA
>JAGAIH010000132.1 GCA_017626655.1 Clostridia bacterium
ACAGAAAAAGGCAATTTTCAGGTTGCGGAGCGACGAGGGCGTCGCTCCCTACAATGTGTTATTTGCAACCGTGCCATCGTACCAAACAACCCGATAGATCCCAATTTCCTCATCAGATCCCAAAAATTTCTCTCCCAACACGAACACTTATTCGTTAAACAAACTTGACTATTCCTTCTCCACGATGTATACTATACACGAACGATCTTTCGTATATACAGTATACCACACGAACACCCCCGTGTCAAGGGGGAAACATCAAAAAGTGTTCGTGTAGCAACGAAAAAGATGAGAGGGGGAGCAGATTTGTACCGTGTGATCCTGCACGTGGACATGAACAACTTTTACGCCTCGGTGGAGTGTATGCGCCACCCCGAATGGCAGGGGAGGCCCGTTGCGGTTTGCGGGGAGACCGAAGAGCGCCACGGCATCGTCCTGGCTAAGAACTACGCCACCAAGGCATACGGCATTATCACGGGCGAGCCGGTCGTCCGCGCCAAGGCCAAATGCCCCGACCTTATCATCGCCGAGCCTCACTACGACGACTACGTCCGCATCTCGGAGAGGGCGCGGTCCATCTACGGGCGGTACACAGACAGCATCGAGCCTCTGGGCCTGGACGAGTGCTGGCTGGACGTCACGGGGAGCTGTCGGCTCTTCGGCTCGGGGCAGACCATGGCCCATGAGATCCGTCGGGGGGTGAAGCGGGAGCTGGGGGTGACGGTGTCGGTGGGGGTGTCCTTCAATAAGGTCTTCGCCAAGCTGGGGAGCGATATGCGAAAGCCCGACGCCGTGACTGTCATCCCGCCCGAGTCCTTTCGCGAGGTGATCTGGCATCTTCCCGTGTCGGACCTGTTGGGAGTGGGACGCGCCACCGCCAAAAAGCTCCATCCCCTGGGCATTCACACCATTGGGGACCTGGCCCGCTACCCCCGAGAATGTCTGGAGAGCAAGCTGGGCAAGTGCGGCGGGGACCTCTGGCGCTACGCCAACGGCCTGGATAATTCTCGGGTGGTGACCCGCTCCATGAGCGATCTCGACAAGACCGCGGGACACGGCATCACCACCCTGAAGGATCTCTACACCTCCGCCGAGGTCTGGCCCGTCATGCTGGAGCTGGCCCAGAACGTGGGCCACCGCCTCCACCTCTTCCGCCGCCGCGCCACGGGGGTGGCCATCTCGGTGCGGGACAACGCCCTCGTCACCAAGGAATGGCAATGCAAGCTCCCATACCCTACCCAAAGCGCCTTCACCCTGGCCGAGGCCGCCTTCTCCCTCTTTGAGCGCAGCTACGGCTGGCCGAGGCCCCTGCGCTCGGTGACGGTTCGGGCCATCGGGCTGGTGGACGGGGAATGCGATATCCAGCTGAGCATCTTCCAGGACCCCCGCGCCCTGGCCCGTCGGGAAGCCGTGGACGACACGGTGGAGTATCTGCGGGGGAGGTACGGCAACCACATCATCCGCAACGCGGTGCTGATGGTCAATCCCAAGATGCCCGGGGAGGACGTCCTGAAACGTGCGGTACTGCAAAAGGAGGGCGTGTAAACTTGGGTTCACAGTCGGACACGGTAAATTTAAAGATCGTTCAAGAGTTTGGGGTTGAATTTTTGGGGCGGATGGTGTAAAATAAAGGTGAAAGAGGTTGATTGCGGAATTATTTAAATTGGGGTTTGGCGAGCCGTTCGGCACGATGGCCCGGTTGCCAATGACCCATTGTAGGGAGCGACGCCCTCGTCGCTCCGCAACCTGAAAATTGCCAATTTTTATTGTCAGATATATATGTTTCGTCTTTACACCCGAAACATATCGGTATGTTCTATGTGGCGGAGCGACGAGGGCGTCGCTCCCTACAGGTGTTTGTGCCAAC
>JAGAIH010000017.1 GCA_017626655.1 Clostridia bacterium
CTATGGGAACCAGCATCCATTTCTCGTCCGATGCGGCAAGCTCGCTTCCCAAAGCGGTTCCCACGGGAGCAAAACCCACGTTGACACCGCAGAGGAACAAAACAAGCCCAATGGCCGTATAACCGAAACCGACGGAAGCCTTCAAAAACTGCCGTCCGTGATACCGACGGGTCAGCAATTGGAAGAGAACAAATACCAACAGAATGGGAAGAATGGAAATCAGCACCTCTTCCGCATAGTGGGGCAACTCAAAGGCAAAGGCCTTTGTCACGTCCCGCACGGTTTCCACTCGGGGAATCTCGGTGAGCGCCATCTCCGCCTCTCCTGTTTGGAAGAAGCAGCCTAAAATCATAACCGCCAAGATGGGACCGACACTGGACAGCGCCACCAGACCGAAGGAGTCACTGGCTGCATTTTTGTCGCTTCGCATGGAGGACAAACCAACACCCAGCGCCATGATAAAGGGCACCGTCATGGGACCGGAGGTAACCCCGCCCGAGTCAAAGGCCACGGCCAAAAAGTCCCGCGGAACAAAGAAGGACAGCACCAAAACGCCGCCGTAAAGAATCATAAGTAGAATGGATAGGTCAATCTTGAACACAATACGGAGCACCGCCAGCGCCAGGAAAATACCAACACCGATAGCAACGGTCAAAATCAACGTAAGGTTGGACACCGCCGGCACCTGCTCCGCCAAAACCTGAAGATCAGGCTCCGCTATCGTGACCAAAAAGCCCATCAAAAAGCCCAGGAAGGTGGCCCAAATTTTATTCTTTGCCTTTGCAACCTGCAGACCGATGCCTTCCCCCAAGGGACTCATGGACATTTCCGCACCCAGCTGGAACATGCCCATTCCCAAAATCAACAACACCGCCCCCGCCAAAAACATGGCCATCGTGCCAACATCCACAGGCACAACAAAAATACTCAACGCAAAAACAATAAACGTGATGGGTAAAACGGCAGAAAGGGACTCTCGGGTCTTTTCTCCCAGCTGAGGGTTGATCCGGATATTCACAAAAGCGCCTCCTTTCCGCATATCAAGATTTGGTACAGTACTACTTCATTATACCCGATAAAAGGGATTTTGTCAACCGAAAAAGCCGCTTTTCCTTAATTTGTTGGAAACTATCCCATATCTCAACGAAAATCAATGCCCCTTTTCAAAAAAACAACTTGGATTTGAGATGCCGCAAGCCTTTGCGACGGAAGCTCGGGGTTGCTTTTTGTCGGAAGCCCCCCTTCCACCGCCACGCCGCACTACGGCGGCGCGGCGGTCCCCCCTTCCCCTTCCCACCACGGGAAGGGGAAGGGGGAGGATAGAGGGCACTCCTGTCGATAAATAATGATCCCCCCGCATAGCGGGGGGTATTTCAGTTTCGGGCATAGCCCTAATAATACAGGCTGCGCACAAGTGCGCCTTAGGTTGACCTGCCAGTCATGCATGGGATTACTTGCTACCCGTAAACGGGTCTCTGGGGTCAAACAGGCTCAGCTGATCCGCTTCTTTATCTTGTTTCAACTGATTCTCTATGTACGTCTTTATGGCCATCGTATTCTTGCCTGTTGTATCAACATAGTATCCTTTGCACCAAAATTCGCGGTTTCGGTACGCAAATTTCATATTGCCGTATTTTTGGAATATCATTAGGCTACTTTTGCCTTTCAAATATCCCATGAACCCCGAAACGCTCATTTTGGGAGGAATGCTTACCAGCAGGTGTATGTGATCCGGACACACTTCGCCCTCAATGATCTCTACGCCTTTCCATTGACACAGGGTGCAGAGTATTTCTCGAATCTCAGCTCTCTTTTCTTCAAAAAAGACTTTTCTTCGAAATTTGGGGGCAAACACAATATGGTACTTGCAATTCCATTTGGTATGTGCTAAACTATTATTGGCATTATTTTGTTCTGACATTGTAATGTCCTCCTGATGTGTTTATTTTATCGTAACTGGCAGGTCACGATTCTATTATAACACATCAGGAGTTTTTCTTCAACCATCATCGGCAATAGCCTCTATTGAACCACGCGACTATCGCGTGGTTTTCTGTATACAA
>JAGAIH010000133.1 GCA_017626655.1 Clostridia bacterium
AGCTGTCGGACAAGTTTGAACAGTAATTTTTCCCCTATGGCGGCTTGTCTTACGGCAGGCCGCACTATTTTTCATACGGAGGCCGGATCATGCTGAAGATCTCATTTCCCGGTATCACACAGGAGCAGTTCGCCGACGCCTTCGCGGTGTTGGAGGAGTGCAAGTCCACCCCCGCCCTGGGCTTCCCTTACCCCTTCATGGGTCCCGGCGGGCAGTACGGCGACTGCTGGTGGGAGCGGGATACCGCTCTGACCCTCTTGGGCTATCGCTGGCTCGACCGCGACTACTGCCGCATTGCCTTGGACAATTTCACCTTCGTGCAGAAGGAAAACGGCCGTATCCCCCTCTATGGCTACGACCGCGTATTGGACTTTGACGAGGAGCTGAGCGCCATCCCCGTGATTTACGAGGTGGCCGCCTACGTCTGCCGTGAGACCGCCGACGAGGACTACGTCCGCCGCATCTACAGGATGCTCGCGCGATACATGGACTGGTGGCTCTCCCCCCTGAAAAGAGACCCCAAAACAGGCCTGATCTGCGGCATTTTCGAGGAGTCCGACCCCTCGGATATCCACGAGCAGCTCACGGTAGCCCAGGTGGATCTGAACGTGCAGGTGGCCGTGGGCGCCGACGTACTGGCGGAAATGGCCACCCGTCTGGGCGACACCGCCGCCGCCGACCGCTACCGCGCCCTCTTCGCCGAGCTGCGGGACGCCGTCAACTGTTACCTCTACAACCCCGCCGACGGAGGCTACTATTCGTGGCTGGTGGATGAGGAGCGGCTGCTCACCGAGCAGGTATACAACTCCATGTTCGACGTCTTCAAGCGGGGCATTGTCCCCCTTGACCGCCGCCGGGGGCTTCTGAAGCTTTTGAAGGATGATTCCCTCTTCGGCTATGACAGCAAGTGGGGCATCACCACCATGGCCAAGACCTGCTCCCGCTACGTGGAGACCGTAGGGGCGTACCAAGGCTACACCAGCTGGAGCGGCAATATCTGGACCTTCCGCAACCGCATCATCTCCACGGGACTTCTGGAGGCGGGACTGCGGGAGGAGGCCGCCCACATCGCCCTCCAGACCGTCCGCACCTTCAACGGCAACTACGCCGAGTTTGTCAGCCCCTCCACGGGAGAGGGCCACGGCGTGCTTCGCTACGGCTGGTCGGCGTCGGAGTACATCCACCTCATCGTGGAGGTGCTGTTCGGCGTCCGCTACGACGCGGTGACCGATACGGTGACCGTCACCCCCTGTATGCCACGCGAGCTGGATGGGGAGACCGTCTCCATCGGCAATCTGCGCGTGGGGAATCAGTATCTCCATGTCACCGTCAAGTGCGGGGAGGAGCAGGAGGTTTCCTACCGTCTGACGGCTTCCGAGGAATGATCCGATCCAACTCATCCAACTGAACACAACAAAGGAGAATCATTATGAATAAGCGCATGGACAGAAACCGCCTGAATATCGGCGTCTACCACCTCAAGCCCTACGCCCGCACCGAGACTCACATCAAGGATCTGGCCGACTGCGGCATTGACTTCGTCGTCTGCATGGACAACGACCGCCCCGCGCTGGATCTCTTCCACAAGTACGGCGTGGGGGCTATCGTCTCGGGTATCGCCCCCAAATGGTGGGGCGGTTTCGGAGACAACGCGGGCAAGCTGGCCGAAACCAACCCCATGGAGAAGTACGAGGCCGCCGCCAAGGCCTATTGCGATCACCCCGCCATCTGGGGCATCGACGTGGGCGACGAGCCCTCGGCCCTGGACTTCCCCTACTACGGGCAGGTCATGGACTACATGAGCCGCGCCTTCCCGAATCAGTTCCCCTACTTGAATCTCTATCCCAACTACGCCTCCGTCTCCCAGAACACCGCCGATGAGACCACCAGCCAGTTGGGTACCGCTACCTACGAGGAGCATATCCGTAGGTACTGCGAGAACGTCCCCATGGACTACATCTGCTACGATTTCTACCTCTACTCCATCAACGTCACCAAGCACTACGAGAACCTCCGCGTGGTGGCCGACGCCTGCCGCAACACGGGGCGGAGCATGTGGATCGTTCTGCAGGTCAACTCCAACAAGCCCGCCGAGTGGATGAGCGAGAACAATCTCCGCTTCCAGGCCTACACCTCCATGGCCTTCGGCGCCGAGAACATCATCTGGGCCTGCTACACCGCGGGCTGGTGGCACAATCAGGTGCTGGACGGCGAGGGCAACAAGACCCAGCAGTACGACAAGCTCAAGAAGATCAACGCCGAGATCCGCACCCTGGCCGACGAGTACATGAAGTACCGCCGCGTATCTACCCATTTCGTGGGCTTTGAGGGACACCCCGACATGGCGGCCGTGAAGCAGGAGGCCGTTCCTTCCCTGTCCACGGGTGTGTTCTTTGACGTTAAGGCTGACAATAATGCTCCTCTGGTGGTTGGTGAGATGGTGAACAGAAATGCCGACGGCTCGGTGGCCCTCATGGTCTGCGCCGCTGACGATCCCCACGAGACCGACCCCAAGGAGTATCAGATCACCTTCCGCGCCCCCGACCGCTGTGTCCGCGCCCTGGGCGGGGACGGCTACAAGACCGTGACCGA
>JAGAIH010000018.1 GCA_017626655.1 Clostridia bacterium
ACGGAAACCTTCGGTTTCCCGCATTTTTATCAAATCAATGGAGAGATCCGTAGGATCTCAACCGAAATTATTCATTATTCATTAGCCGCTTGCGGCGACTTCATTATTCATTATTCATTTGCAGTTTGTCGGGTCTCAGTCTGACAAACTGCGATTTGTCTCTTCCCTAAAATCATACCAAAAAATCCCCTCCCCGTCAATCCCTTTCCCGAAATTTCTCTGCGTTTTGCTCAAAAAAGTTTCTATTCAAGTAAAATACTTATGCAGAATATCTTTACAAAGCGGGGGTGGTGTGCTATAATAAGGATGTATCTTACCGACAAAGGAGAATGACCATGAAAAGATCTGCTCCCACCGCAGCCCGCCGCGCTCTGACGTGGCTTCTCTGCGTTCTTATGCTGGCGGGGACCATCCTCACCGCTCTGCCCGTGTCCGCCGCCGAGGTGGATATCGCCAGGGGCAAGACCGCCATCGCCTGCCACAGCGAGTCGGCGGCTCTGACCCCCGCCATGGCCTTGGACGGCAAGAGCTCCACCCGCTTCGCCGCGGGAGGCGGTTGCGCCCACGATACGTGGTACATTCTGGATCTGGGGGACAACTTCGATCTCTCCCGTGTCCGTATCAACTGGGAGGCGGCCCACCCTTCCGCCTACGTGCTGGAGATCTCTAAGGACGGGCAGACCTACACCGAGCTGAAGAAGGTGACGGATGCCCCCGCCGGTTGGGTGGAGACACCCGTCAGCGGTACGGGGCGGTTCCTCCGCATCCGCGAGGTGACCCGCGCTCTGGCTCCCTACGGCTTCTCCATGTGGGATCTGGAGGTCTACGGTACTCCCGCCGCCGAGCGTAACGACGGTGCTTACTACAGCGTGTCGGTCGGGGAGGTAAAGTACGGTACCCTGAAGCTCTCCCACGAGGGGCTGGTACCCGGGGGGACCGAGGTGACCTTGACGGTTACCCCCATGACGGGTGGCGGTCTCCTCAAGCTGACCCAAAACGGAAAGGATGTGACGAGCCAAGTGAAGGACGGAAAATATGTCTTTACCCCCGACGGGAATACGACCTTCTCGGCTGAGTTCGCTACCGCGCCCACGAGCCGCTACGAGTGCGAGGATGCCGTGGTGCTGGGTCCCGACGGAGTATCCCCCTACAACATCACGAAATTGGCCGATCCCGACGCGTCGGGCGGCAAGGTCGCGGGCGGTACGGGAGGAAAGTACTTCATCTTTGAGAACGTGGTGGAGTCCAACTGTATCCATATCGCCTACGCCTCCACCAACACCAACAACATGAGCCTCTACGTCCGCTATCCCTGGGAGGAGGACTTCCACGATGCGGGCCTGATCCCCTTCTCCACTTCCAATTCCTGGGAGATGAAGTCCTCCTACATCGCCGTATCCCCCATGGTCTACATCCCGGCGGGATCGGATATCCGCATCCGTCCCAACGTGGACTGCAATCTGGACTGTCTGTGGCTGACCAGCGAGGCCTCGGGGACGGTGGCCGACGCGCCTGCCAATACCGTCACCGCCGCCTCTCTGTCGGAGACGGCTGAGGAGGATATCATGGCCACCTACGCAAAGAGCATCAAACTCTCGGCGGGGCAGAGCGTGACCTTCAAGGCACCCGCTGTCCATGACAAGTACAACGTGCTGAGCCTGTCCTACCGTGCCGAGGCGGATGCGGCCGTGGCGGTGAAGAAGGGAAGCACCGTCCTCGGAACGCTGTCTTTGGGCGAGACCGTGCTCCGCACCTACGCTGGAGCGGGTCTGCGAACCGACTCCTACGCCAAGGGGGACGAGCTGACTCTGACCGTCACTCAGGGCGAGCTTTGGCTGGACTACGTGGCGGTGAACTTTGCCCCCGATCCCGAGGTGGTGACGGTGCAGGCCATGCCCGAGACGGGGGAGCGGCTGACCGTCTCCCTGGACGGCACCTGGGGGATCGGTACCTCCCGCTCCACGGGCAGCGTAACGGCTCCCAAGGCCATCCCCGAGGGAGTGGACTTCATCAACTCCATCCCCGTCCCCGGTCTGTGGCACTCCGCCGCCTTTGATCTGGGTGAGTACAGCGGTGCTCTGACCTGGTACAGAAAGACCGTGGTGCTGGAGGAGGAGCCTGTGGGTCAGGTTCTGCTCTATATCGGCTCTGCCCAGTACGGCCGCCATATCTACGTCAACGGGCAGTACGCGGGGAGCTATGAGTACAATTATTCCCATTCCTATACCGACATCTCCGACTTCTTAAAGAAGGGAGAGAACGAGATCGTCATCATGCTGGGGGCGTGGACGGCTCAGTTCGGCAACGCCAACACCCCCGCCCACGTGCTCTACGACGGCGAATCCACCGAGGATGAGCCGGGCATTACCGATTCGGTCTCCCTCATCTTCAACGCCGCCCCCGAGGTGCAGGCCGTCCAGACCAACCCCAATATTGACAAGGGTACGGTGCAGGTACAGGTCACCCTCAAGAACCGCTCGGATAAGGCCGTGACCACCGACGTTATCATCTCGGTCTATGAGCTGGGTGTCTTCGAGAATGGCGCGGCCAAGCAGAATGAGGTCAAGGTGGGTGAGTTCACCAAGACCGGCGTGAAGGTGAACAAGGACGGTACCGCCACCTTCGTGGTGGATGCCGTGGAGCTGGAGAACTGGACCAAGGAGAAGTGCTGGTCGCCGGACTCTCCCTACCTCTACCGCATCGAGGTCAAGACCGCGGGAGACACCTACACCGCCCGCTTCGGTATGCGTACCTTTGATTTCGATCCCGTCACCAAGTACGCCCGCCTCAACGGGGAGATCTTCTATCTCTTCGGCACCAACGTGGCCATTGAGCGGTATTACGACGATCCCCTCTGCGGCACCACGCCGTGGGAGGAGGATTGGATCCGCAAGCTGTACGCTGAATTCAAGGACGTGAACTGGGTCTGCTTCCGCACCCACCTGGGTCACGCCAACAGTAAGTGGTTCGACATCGCCGACGAGATGGGTATGATGATCTTTGACGAGTACCCCATCTGGGGCAACGCGGGGGTGGATACGATCGACACCATCATGCCCGAGATCTACGCCTGGATCGATAACCGCGCCAACCATCCCTCCGTGATTGTTTTCGACGCCCAGAACGAGGCTACCTACGACCTGCCCGATCAGATCATCCGCAAGGGACGGGAGTACGACCTCCAGAAGCGTCCCTGGGAGAACGGCTGGCGTCCTCCCGTGGGGGAGAACGATCCCGTGGAATGTCATCCTTATATAATAGGGCAACAGGGCATCAAGGGACTGAACAACATGACCGTTTCCAAGCCCATCGTCACCACCGCCGATATCGGCTGGACCTACGACCAGTACCCCGACCATCCCTACCTCATCAACGAGCACGGTGAGTACTGGATCAACCGCGAGGGTGCTGCCATGAGCGGTACGGCGGGGACCTGGAACAGCGCCCTGCCCGGCGCCACCAACGAGGAGCGGCTGGTCTACTACGCCGATCTCATGGCCGCCCAGATGGAGGCCTTCCGCACCGAGCGCGCCTATATCGGTCTGCTCTTCTTCTGCGGTCTGGGCTCCTCCTTCCCCTCGGCCCAGGGCGTGACCTCGGATATCCTGTCCCCCGACGTTTCCACCGCCGAGTCCCTGCAGATCCGCCCCTACACCAAGGAGCGTTTAAGGAATGCCTTCGCCGATCTGGGTATCGTCATCGACGAGTATACCGAGGACGTGAAGCGCGGAGAAAAGCTCCGCCTGCCCATCGTGCTGGTGAATGACACCGGTGATGCTGTCGCCGACCTGCCCGTGACCCTCAAGATCATGAGCGGGGATACGGTGCTGTACGCCGAGCGCATCACCATGAGCGTGGAGGCCTTCTCCAAGGACAGCAAGGGACTTTCTACCGAGACCCTGGCGGTCACGGTCCCCGCCTTCCGCGATTACTGCGAGAACAGACAGGTCCTCACCGTCACCGCCTCCTACGAGATGAACGGCGAGACGGTCTACAGCCAGCGCAAGTGGACGGTCAAGGGCGGCGACTTTACCGACGATCCTCTGCCTACCTACGACTGGCTGGAGCAGGAGGAGGAGATCGGGACGGATCCCGTTGAGACTTCCCCCAATCCCGTGGAGTCCGATCCTGCCGACACCGAGCCCTCCGCTCCCGTCGACACCGCGGAGCAGGGAAGCGCTTCCGAGTCCGAGACGGCTCCCGCCAAAAAGGGCTGCGGCTCGACGGTATCCGCCACCGCTCTCCTGATTTCGGCAGGGTGCGCCTTGGCTTTGTCGAAAAAACGGGAAAAGTTCCTACCTTGAATAATACCAAAAATTACCAAAAACAATTGACAACGACGGCGCGATGTGCTATAATACAAGCGTATTGATCTTCCGCTTCCTCCGTTCGGGGAAAAAGGAGACGATCCACCGCTTGGGAGTCGACCGGGACCGACCCACGGTTGGCATGGCTCTGGCCCACCGCGCGACGCGTCGCTGTTCGAGAATCCTTATAAGCGAACGGGAGGGTGACCGCGGGTCACTCTCCTGTTTTTCTCTCGTGTAGGCGCGAAAAAAGGGTTTCGTGACGTGTGTGTAGATCAGGTGACGGTTTACCGAAAGATTGCGGGATATACGGTTTTTTTGCATAATACCCCTTGATTTTTTATTTTATGTATGATATAATGAAACTGCAAAAGGATGCTCGCACGGTGTTTGTGGGCGAGAAATAGAACTAATAGGAAGTAAAATGAAAAAACTGAAACGATTCATCAGCCGCCTGCCCGAGCTTCTGCGGGAGTGGGTCTGGCTGGGCCACTATATGAAACGGTACTGGCTGAGCATCGTCTTTTACCTTGCTTTGGGCTTGCTTGGCGTGGGTATGGGACTGATCGTCCAGTACGCCCAGGCCGCTCTGATCGGCGCGGTCACCCCCGTTTTCATGAAGGACGAGGTGATTCAGTGGATCATCGTCGCTATTTCCCTGGCGGTCAGCCAGATCTTCATCAGCGCCGGAGCCAACTGGATATCCACCCGTATCAGCATCCGTGTGGTCAACGAGATCCGCGAGGACATCTTCCGCAAGATGGTCGTCACCCGCTGGGAGGCCCTTTGCAACTACCACTCGGGCGATCTCATCAACCGCCTGGAGGGCGACGTCAACAACATCTCCTCGGGCGTCATTCACTTTATCCCCAACCTCATTACCCGCTCCGCGCAGTTTATCGGCGCGTTTCTCATCATCGCCACCAGGGACCCTCTGATGGCCCTCCTGGCCCTGGCCAGCGCGCCCATCCTGGTCTTCTCCGCCCGCCCCATGATGCGGATCATGCGCAGACACAACGAGAAGATGCGGGATATCAACGGCCGTATCCTCTCCTTCAACGAGGAGGTCTTCCAGAATATCCAGCTGGTCAAGGCCTTTGACCTGGGCGCTACCTACTGCAAGAACCTGCGTACTCTGCTCACGGAGTACCGCAAGATCCGCCTGGATTACACCAAGATTTCCATTTTGGTGAGCATCGTCATGGGCTTTATCGGCCTGTTGGCGGGCTATGGCTGCTACGCCCTGGGCATCTACCGCCTGGCGACCCAGCCCGGCTTTACCTATGAACACATGGCTCTGTTCCTCAGTATGTCAGGAACCCTGTCCGGCTCCTTCTCAGCTCTGGTATCCATGGTCCCCTCCGCCGTGTCCACCGCTACCGCCGCGGGCCGTGTCATGGAGGTCACCCAGCTTCCCGCCGAGACCGATGACCACGCCGCCGAGGCGCAGGCTCTTTGCGAGGTCGCCGAAAAGCAGGGCGTCCGCATTGAGGTGCGGGATATCAGCTTCCGTTATCAGAAGTCCGAGACTATGATTCTGAATAAGGTCTCCTTTGACGTGGAGCCCGGTCAGGTCGTGGCCTTCGTCGGTCCCTCCGGCGGCGGTAAGACCACCGTTCTGCGGATCATGCTGTCTCTTCTGCAGGCCTCGGAGGGAACCGTTACCGTCAGCACCGCCGACGGCTCGGTGTCCGTGCCTCTGACCGAGAGCGTTCGCCGCCTCTGCGCCTACGTTCCCCAGGGTAACAGCATCTTCTCGGGTACCATCGAGTCCAACCTTCGCGCCGTCAAGCCCGACGCCACCGAGGAGGAAATCATCAACGCCCTCAAGACCGCCGACGCCTGGAGCTTTGTCTCGGTTCTGCCCGATACCTACCGCGCCGAGGTCAGTGAGAAGGGTCACAACTTCTCGGAGGGTCAGCTGCAGCGTCTGTCCATTGCCCGCGCGATCCTGCGGAACGCCCCCATTCTCATCATGGACGAGGCTACCTCGGCCCTGGATATTGATACCGAGGCCCGCGTGCTTCGCAACATCATGACGTCCAACCCCAACCGCGTCTGCCTCATCACCACCCACCGCGCCAGCATGCTGGAGTATTCCGACATCATCTTCCGCGTGGACGGTGACGGCTGCTTCCAGCGGCTGAATTCCGCCGCCGAGCTTCGCGTCAGCGACCTGCAGCCCGACGGGGAGGAGCCCGCTGAGGCCAAGGCGTAATCGGCCCGCGGTGATTGAACCGTCCTCGAACGGTTTCAACCCGGATTGATATTTATTCTTACCATCCATTATAAGGAGGACATACCAATGGCTATTCAGTTGAAAAAAGGCTTTGTGCTTCGCAAGATCGGCGCGCAGTACATGGCGGTTCCTTTTGGCGCCATGACCAATGAGGTGAAGGGAATGGTTTCCCTGACCGAGAGCGGCTACCTGCTGTGGCAGGCTATTGAAAAGGGAACCAATACCGTGGAGGCTCTGGCCGACGTGCTGATGGCGGAGTACGACGTGGAGCGCGACGTTGCCGTCCGTGACGTCAACGACTTTGTGGACTACCTCGCCCAATTGGGAGCGGTGACCGTATGAGCGCTGAGTGTGAACAGGGAGTTGAAACCACTCCCGAATTTCTGAGGTTAAAATCAGAATTGTCTCTGTGGGCGAAGGTACAGAAATTCCCCCTCTTCGCCACCTTTGAGCTGACCCCTCTTTGCAATCTCCGTTGCCCTATGTGCTACGTCCGTCTGGACAAGAAGGGCATGGAAAAGCAGGGACGGTTTATGTCCGCCAAGGAGTGGCTGGAGATCGCCCGCCAGGCCCGCGATATGGGACTTCTGTTCGTCACCCTGACAGGCGGCGAGCCCTTCCTGCATCCCGAGTTCTGGGAGATCTACCACGGCATGACCTCCCTGGGACTTCTGGTCGCCGTGTATTCCAACGGTATCCTGATCGACGAGACCGCCATCGAGCATTTCAAGGCGGATCCACCCCACAACATCAAGATGTCCCTGTACGGCGCCAGCAACGAGACCTACGAGTCCATGTGCGGTGTCAAGGATGGCTTCACCCGCGTGTCCCGCGCGGTGGATCTGCTCAACGAGTCGGGCCTGCCCTTCTACTGTACCAGTACCATTGTGCATGAGAATATGCATGACCTCGTCCCCCTGTACCGCTTCGCGGCGGAAAAGCAGATCAAGTTCTTCCATACCTCCGCCGTTGCCCTTTCCGCCCGCAGCGATCTTGGCGATCCCGCATCCTCCCGCGCGCGGGTGGATGAGATACAGTGGTCTCTGAAGGCGATCGAGAAGGAGAAGGCCAAGGTCGTTGACCTGAAGCCCTTCGCCCGGTGCGCCGGTGTGAACATGACGTTCTTCCTGACCTGGCACGGTCACTTGGGCTTCTGTGGGTTCTCCCCCAAGCCTTACGTGCAGATCAGGTTCCCCTTGGACTTCAAGAGCGCGTGGGAGGAAATGCTGGAGCAGGTGGCCGCGATCAAGACCCCCGAGGAATGTAAGACCTGCGAGCACGCCGAGTTCTGCAGACGCTGTCCCGGACTCCTGGCCGCGGAGAGCGGAGACCCCGAAAAGGTGGCCGAGTCCTTCTGTTCTCAGGCTGCCGAGAAGCATCGCATTTACAATGAGCTGAAAGCACAGGCCGAAAGCGCCCCTGAGAGCGAGAATAACGGGACATCTCAGGAATAATTTGTACAAAAAGCATAGTTTATATCCTTGATTGGCTCAAAAATTTGTTGAATATTTTTTTGAAAATATCTTGACACTTTTGCCAAAATAGTATATAATATATGGTACAGAGCCAGATTTATAGAAAGGAGAACTCTACCATGAAGAAGGATTATCTGAAGCCCGAAGGGAAGATCGTTGCTCTTCGTATGAACGAGAACATCTCGCTCTCCGGTTTCCCTGTTGGTGACCGTTTCGGTATCCACTACACCATCGAAGGGGATAAGAAGTACATCTTCGGCGATACTCGTTTTGAGGCTTCCAACACGAAGAACGATAGATATGATCGCTTCTATGATCTTCTTATCGCTTTCATTAACAACGTCGATCCCAACTGCCTGTTTGATCCCGACGAAGAAGAGGAGTAAGATCCGAGCGTAGGGAATTTTGCGTACTGCTTGTTGACTGAGATGGGTACTCGTGATACGGGTCGGTATGCAAGGAATGCCGTTTTGGCAAGTGAATTTATGAAAGGAAATTAACGAACATGAAGAAGTTTTATGTTAAGCCCGTTGCTACCAACGTCGCTTTCGTTGTGAACGAGAACATTGCTACTTCCAAGAGCCCTGATGAGAGCCTGACCGGTATGGGCAGCTACAGCAATGTTGAGAAGGCTACCTGCAACGAGTTCTTCAACTCCACTCAGATCAAGACCTATCTGCAGCCCGGTGAGACCAGCATCCTCCAGGCTATGAAGAACGTCATGCTGTATGATCCCGTCGGCGCTAACGAGATCCTGGCGAGAATGGATCCCGACAATCCCGAGGGCTTCAACTGCTACTAATTTCGCGTAACTGAATACATATGCGAAACCACTATCTGATAGCTGACCACATCGTGCGGGTAGGGGATGACACCTTGTCAGACCTCCTGACGGGATTTGAATGCGATTCAGAGTGCATATCGACTCCTGATCCATGCGGTCAGGAGTCGATTTGTTCTATTACAAGAACCGCGACCCCTCCCTCCCACGGTGTTGAGATTGTTGACCATGATTTCCCCGTGAGCCACGTGCTGACTCTGACCAGGGAAAGCTCCGCTGTCCTGGTCGCTGACGATACCTTTGAAAGGATTTCGGTACGGGGACGGAGAAAAGAGGGACTGTCCGACCTGATGCTCCTGGCTATCTACTCCCGCCTGACTTACTTTCAGACCATCTTTGTTCACGGCGCCCTTGTGGACGTTCCGGGCTACGGCGGCATTATGTTCACGGGACGGTCCAACGTCGGCAAGACCACGCAGGCCATCCTGTGGGAACAATATAAAGGAGCGGAGATCATCAACGGCGACAAGGTCTTTTTGTCGGTGAAGCCTGAGTATCCAAGCGAGATCTTTGCCTACGGAAGTCCCTGGCGAGGGTCTTCTCCCTATTGCGTCAACAAGCGTATCCGCCTCCGCGCCATCATTGACCTGGTCCGCGAGGAGGAGAAGTATATACGTCCCCTGCGCGAGCTGGAGGCTCTGGTTGCCTATATGCCCAGCGTCTTTATGCCGAATTGGGACGCGCGCTTGACCGAGAAGGTTATGGAGACGGTGGATCTGATGCTGCCCCGCGTGCCGATCTATCAAATGAGCTGTGATAAGGATCGCTCTGCCGTGGATATGGCCAAGGCCGCTCTGTTCCCCGATTGACCGACCCGAGGAGGAAAACCCCATGAGTCAAGAAAAACACCGAGAGATAGATCGCCTGCAGATGATTGGGCTACTGCACAACGCGGAGGATGGCTCGACCATTCCCATCATGGTTACGGGAATGAGCATGACTCCATTCCTCTTTCATAAGCAGTCAATCGCGTTTCTGAAAAAGGATTCCCAATATCAGCCCAAGGTCGGGGATATCGTTTTCTTCGTACGGGAGGATATGGCCCCGGTTCTGCACCGTATTGTCAAAATCAAAAAAGACGGCATTCTGGTCATCAAGGGCGATGCCCAAAGATGGCGCGAGGAAATACATCCCGGCCAGATCCTTGCCCACGTCACCCATATCATACGGACCGAAGAAAAATTTTCGGTGGAGTCCAAGGCCTACCGATTCTGGGTCAAGGTCTGGAAGCCCTTCCGTCTGATCCATCCACCCCTGGCTTTTGTGATCAACGTGTGCCACCGCCTCCCCTACAAGCTTTCCCGCAAGAGCCGGAAAGGGGATTTTTGAGTCAAGAGCTGTCGTTTTTCGCGACAGCTCTTTTGTCCACCTTTTTGATGTGAGACCAAAGCTATTGACAATGCTGACAATATGTGCTATAATAAAACCAATTATAGGTCTCACGCCGTGAGCCTTGAGACCTGAGAAGTAGAGGATGCTTTATGAACGATTTCCAAAAAGGGATCATATCCCTTCTGAAGGCCTCCTTGATGAACATTGAGCCGAGCCAGCCCATAGATATGGACTTCCGAACGGTGTATGATTTCGCGGAAAAGCAGCAGATTTTAGCCGCTTTGTATTACGGAGTCAGCCAGGTTCCGGAGTACACGTCTCACCCTCTTTTTGAGGCGTTTTTCTCGCGGTTCTGTGTGTATCTGGGCCATAACGCGGATCAGATGGATACGGTTATTCGTATCTGCAAGGCTTTTGATGAGGCCGGAGTGGACTATATGCCCGTGAAAGGCACGCTGCTCAAGCCCATGTATCCCAGCCCCGAAATGCGAACCATGGGTGACGCGGATATTCTCATTCGCATGGACCAGTATACCCGTGTCCGCGCCGTCATGGAATCACTGGGGTGCAGGTTTGATTACGAAAGCGATCACGAGTACAGCTGGAGAACCCCGACAGGGTTGCAGATCGAGCTGCATAAGCGCTTGATTCCTACCTACAATAAGGATTACTATGCTTACTACGGCGACGGTTGGGATTTTGCCCGCCTCTGTGAGGGAAGCAGCTACCGCTATGAAATGTCCCCCGAGGATACCTTCGTATTCCTGTTCACCCACTTCGCCAAGCACTACCGCGATCAGGGCATCGGTATCAAGTACGTGTTGGATTTCTATTTCTTCAAGAAGGCGAATCCCCATCTGGATATCGCGTACATGGAGGGCGAACTGGAAAAGCTTCAGCTCCATGAATTCTATGAGAATATCATGTACCTGTTGAAGGTTTGGTTCGAGGATGCTCCCTCTACTGAGTTGACCGACTACCTGACCGGCAAGATTTTCTACGACGGTGTTTTCGGCCGCACCGAGCTGAACGCCATTTCCGAGGGCTTGAAGTTGTCCAAATCCACCAAGTCGGTGAAGGCTAAGAAGAAGCTGCAGCTGTTCTTCCCCTCCTTGTCCATCATGCGGCTGCACTATCCGATCCTGAACAAGCTGGCGTTTCTGTTGCCCTTCATCTGGATCATCCGTCTGGTTGACCTGGCCATCAACCACCGTGACCGCTACCGTCGGCGCATGAATCACCTGAAGAGAATGTCCGACGAAAACATCAGCGAGTATCAGCGCGAGCTGAATTACGTAGGTCTGGATTACAATTTCGGCGGGGACGACCCACCCACCAAAAAGGAATGACCCCCGTTTCCAACAGGAAAAGAGCGACGACATCACCGTATGCCGCCGCTCTTTTCGCTTCTTTTCCGTCTCCCTACCCCATCCCGCGAAAAGCACTTGACAAAGACGAATATCTATGCTATAATGAACCGAATGTGAAGTCAATATGAACTTGATGATTCGGAGGTACAAGGTATGAAGATCAAGACCATGCGCCGCACCTACGACGAGGTGATGGCCCTCCCCCGACCCAAGCATACGAAGCCCTGGAAGCCCACGTTCCTGTTCCGCACCATTATGCGGATCGCCTCGGCCCCCGACCTGTGGGCGACTCACTTTACGTACACACGCGACAAAAAGAGCGAGCCCAAAGAGCCTTGCCTCATCCTTATGAACCATTCCAGCTTCATTGACCTCAAAATGGCGGTGGGGGCGCTGTACCCCAAGCGGTTCGGCATCGTTTGCACCACCGACGCTATGGTGGGCAAGGGACTGCTCATGAAGCTGCTGGGGTGTATTCCTACCCAAAAATTCGTCACCGACCTGGGCCTCATTCGGGACATGAAGTATATGCTCCACGAGAAGAAGACCTCGGTTTTGCTCTACCCCGAGGCGGGCTACTCCTTTGACGGCCGCGCCACCACCATGGCTCCCGTCACGGGCGGGCTGATCAAGATGCTGAACGTGCCGGTTCTCATGATTACCTCCCATAACGCGTTTGCCAGAGATCCTCTGTACAACGGTCTCCAGAACCGCAAGGTCAGGACGAGCGCCGACATTACCACCCTGCTCACCGCTGAGGAGGTGGAGTCCAAGTCCGCCGAAGAGCTGGAGGCGGTTGTGCAGAAGGCCTTTACCTTCGACAACCTGGCCGAGCAGTACGAGCGGGGGGTCAAGATCACCGAGACCTTCCGCGCCGACGGGCTCCACCGCATCCTGTACAAGTGCCCCGCCTGCATGGCTGAGGGGGACATGGAGGGGAAGGGGACCCATCTGACCTGCCATGCCTGCGGAAAGACGTGGTTTCTCAACGAAGACAGCCGCCTGGAGGCCACCGAGGGGATCACCGAGTTCCCTCACATCCCCGACTGGTACGACTGGGAGCGGCAAGAGGTAAAAAAGGAGATCGACCGCGGGGAGTACCGCCTGGACACCCCTGTGCAGATCGGGTTGATGGTGGACTACAAGGGACTCTACATGGTGGGGGACGGCTGGCTGACCCATAGCAAGGACGGCTTCCGTCTGACGGGCTGTAAGGGTAAGCTCAACTACGAGCAGAAGCCCTGCGCCTCCCACACCCTGAATGCCGACTTCTACTGGTATTGCATCGGTGACGTCATCGGCATCGGCAACCGCGACTGCCTGTACTACTGTTTCCCCACCGCCCCCGACGGCAAGATCCCTCCCGTGGCCAAGGCGAGACTGGCCACCGAGGAGCTGTACAAGGTGGCTATGGCGGAGCGGAGGAGACAGGGAAGAGCCGACAAGGCGGAGTGATTTTCCGCCGCGAACAAGGGTTTTATCCACATAACGAAAGGGACGACAGCCGTCCGACGCTTGAAAAATGGCGTGCGGAGGGAATGTCGTCCCTTTTGGGGTGTGGGGAAGTGGGTCATTGATGGTTCAGGTCGGTGGGGATTTGGATCTCGCCGTCCTGCTTTTCAAATTCGGCGATGCACTTGCGGATGAGGTAGAGGATCTGGCCGTTGCCGCTTCTGCCCTCATATTTGGCGATATAGTGGAGCTTGTAGTGAAGGATGGGGTCGATCTCGATGCCGAGGTGCTTGTTTTTCTTGTTTCTCATAATAATCACCTTAAAATTCATATTTTTTAAGTATATTTTAAGATGATTTTGTGATACAATGTTGTGAGTATACTTAATACAAGTACACCAAATTTTGGAGGTGACCATGAAAGTAGCAATCGTAGGCTCCCGAAGCCTGTCTGTGGAGGATTTTTCTCCTTATCTGCCCCCCGAGACCACCGAGATTGTCAGCGGCGGCGCCAAGGGCATCGACCAATGCGCGGCGGCTTACGCGGCGGCCCACGGCCTGACCCTCACCGAGTTCAAGCCCGATTACAGGCGGTACGGCAAGGGCGCGCCCCTGAAACGGAATCTGGAGATCGTGGACTATGCTGACTGCGTGCTGATCTTCTGGGACGGCACCTCCCGGGGGAGCCGTTTCGTGATAAACGCCTGCGAAAAGAGCGGAAAGCCCCACCGTGTGGTGCGGCCTGAGACAGAGTGACGGCACAAGAATACCCGCCTGTACCGTGAGGGTAACGGGCGGGCTTTTCTTATGGGTGGGGGATCATTCCGCCCCCAACAGGTAGGCGATGCTGACCCCCAGGACGCGGGCGATGTCGGGGAGCAGGGTGATGTCGGGGCAGGAGATCTCCCGCTCCCATTTGGACACGGCCT
>JAGAIH010000134.1 GCA_017626655.1 Clostridia bacterium
CGGTAATGCTCGCAGATGAAGGCCCCCAGGGTTTCCTCGTCCAGGATCCGCTCGCCCCCCGCCAAAAACTCCTCCTTGTCCACAACGGCTCCCCCGCGGATGTAGAACACCGACACGCAGGCGGCCACCTCGTCGGCATAGAAGCCAATGACGTCCTGCTCGGTGTCGGGTGCGGCCACCACGGTCTGCTTCTGGCGCAAGCGATCCAGGGCGGCGATGGTGTCCCGACAGCGGGCGGCGGCCTCAAACCGCTCGGCCTCGGCGTGGGCGTACATCTCCTCGGTCAGACGGCGCTTGACCTCCGCCGTGTTGCCCCGCAGGATGTCGGCGGCCAGGGAGATCGTGGCGGCGTACTCCTCCTCGGTGACCTTCCCCGTACAGGGCCCACAGCAACGCCCCATCTGGTAGTAGAGGCAAGGGCGCTCCTTGCCGATATCCCGGGGGAAACGGCGGTTACAGGTGGGAAGGGCCAGGACGGTACGGAGGGTATCCAGCACCGAAAAAACCGTGGAGACCCCCGAGTAGGGGCCGAAATACTTCCCCCTGTCCTTCTCCCGCTTACGGGTCATGACCAGGCGGGGGTAGGCCTCGTCGGTGATCTTGATGTAGGGGTAGGACTTGGCGTCCTTGAGGCGGATATTGTACTTGGGGTTATGCTGCTTGATGAGGGTGTTCTCCAGGGTGAGGGCCTCCATCTCGGTGTCGCAGAGGAAATACTCGAAATCCCGCACGGAGGCCACCATGCGGGCGGTCTTGATATTCTTCTCGCCGTTCTGGAAGTACTGGGACACGCGGTTCTTGAGCTTGCGGGACTTGCCCACGTAGATGACCCGCCCCTCCCTGTCCTTCATGATGTAGACACCGGGGGTCAGGGGCAGGGAGTTGGCCTTGTCCAACAGGGCCTTGCGTTCTTCTTCTCTGGTTGGCATGGCGTATACTCCTTTCCCTGCAATGTGTCAGAACAGACAAACGGCGCGGGCCTCTGTACCCGCCTGGGTAGTCGCTCGCGCCGTTATATCTCTGCTTAGCTATGTACGATAGCGGAATGGGGGGACGTGCTTACTCGGCGAAGCCGGAGTTGATGAGGGCGGTCAGACCGTCCAGAGCGGCGTCCTCGTCCTGGCCGTCAGCGATGAGGGTGACGGTCATGCCCTTGGCGATGCCCAGAGAGAGCACGCCCAGAAGGCTCTTGGCGTTGACCTTGCGGTCGTCCTTCTCCACCCACAGGGTGCACTTGTAGCAGTTGGCTTTCTGAATAAAGAAGGTAGCGGGTCTTGCGTGCAGACCGCTGGCATTGTTGATGACAACTTCGCGACTTTTCATGACTCATTCTCCTATTCTGAATATAGACTCGGCTTGAAAGCCGACAGTATACGGACGGCATTGGGGCCCGACGAAAGCTGTCGGAGACCGTCGCGCAGTACGACTATTCTACACCTGTAGTATACCAAAAAAAGCAGAAGAAATCAAGTGTCAATATTTAGGATTTTTCATAATACCAAAGGCTTATTTTCGATCATTTTACACAATCGGCCCACAAAATCATTCGTGCTCGGTGATGGAGGTAACGCGGATGGTCAGCAGGGCGCGGTCGGTGCGGACCTCCAGCACGCTGCCGGGGGTCAGGTAACGGCCGCTGTCCCCGATGAGGAGGCTGCCGCCCGAGGCCCAGGTACCGCCCGTACAGACCATACAGCCCGTGGCGGTAACGCGGTCGGCCCCCGTAGCGCCGGTGGCGGGAGTCACCTGCAAGGCGACGGTCTGCTCCCCCGTAGCGGTGTCCCGATAGACACCGATATAGCCCAGGCGGGCGTCGTTTTCGCAGAGGTAGACGGCGTCAAAGCCCTTCACCTCAGCCAGCACGTCCTCGTGGGTCTCCAGCACCTCAAAGTAAACGCGGTGCATGGCGGGATCCGCCGCGGCGTCCTTGCGGGCGGCGTAGACCACTCGGTAGACAAGCCCCGCCACCGCCACCACAATGAGCAGCAGAATGACGGTGTCCACCGCGGACCAGCGCCTTTTATCCTGTTGGTTCCAAGTTTTATCCATATCGGTCTCCTTCTCAGCCCCGGGCGTCGGGGTCAACCTCGTCGGGCTCGGCCATGACGGTCCCCGCCTCGGTGACGGTCTCGTCGCTCTTTTCATGCATGGAGATCACGGTCCCCTCGGCCACCATGCCCTCGGCGCGGAAGGTCCCCTCCATACCCGCCAGCAGGGTGGTCACCCCCATGCGGTAGCCCTTGCCCTCGCGGTAGTGGGCCTCCGCCTCCACCATCAGGTAGAGGGTCAGGGTATTGGCTCCGTCCTCCCCCGATACCAGCACGGTACGGACGTCGGTGACGGTGCCCAGGCAGTCGGCGTCGGTGCGGTCGGAGCTCCACAGGGGGTGTCCCGTCATGGTGGGACGGCCGTCCTGGCCGTACTTGACCATAGCGGGGTCAATGCCCGTGATCTCCACGCAGAAGACTACCTCGCGGGTCTCCCAGGTGGGTGCGTACATCTCGCGGATGGCGCGGTAGGCGAACACACCGCCGACCACAAGGCCGATCACCACCGCCAGGAGGATGAGATCCACCGCCAGGGTGACCCAACCGCGGCCCCCGGGGCGCTTGACGCCTGCCTTACCGCCGCTCTTGCTTTCCTTCCCATCGGGGGAGGCGGGGCGGTGGACCGTGGCGCTGTCCGCCAGGCTGGAGGCCTTGGGATCGCTGCTATGACGTTTGAAAGAAGCCATATGCTTACTCCTTTACTAAAGCAATAGATCTGAATCTCACCTTTGGAAAAGCACCCGATCCTCCTCGGTGGAGGTGCCCGCCCGACGGGCGGTGAGGACGTCGCTTTCGTCAAAGATCAGATTCTCGTAGGCACTGCACAGGGCAATGACCAGGATGAGGGTAAAGAATACGCGGGGAGAGGTGATGAAGCTCCGTACCGAGCCGAAGATCAGTACGCCCACCATGCTGGTGATACCGCCCAGGATCATGGAGCGATCCCTGCGGTCGGCGGTGTAGCCCAGGCAGGTCAGTCCCTTCTGGAAGAAGAGGAACAGGAGAGCGGCGAAGATCAGAAGACCCGCCCAGCCGTAGCCCAGGAGCAGCTCGAAGTAGAGGCTTCCGCTCTCGGTCACAGCCCCCAGGTCGGGAGCGGCGTAGGGCGGATAGACCTCGCGGAAGGCGGCGTCCCCGATACCGATGCCTGCGGGATGGTCCAGGACCATTTTCCACAAACTTTCGGAGAGCAGAGCCTTGAAGTGGCGGCTTCGGGACAGGATCACCCGCACCGATTCCGACAGGGGAAACAGGTAGGCTACCCACAGACCGCCGCAGGCCACGGCAGGCAGGGCGATGAGTCCCGCCGACAGGCCCTTATAGCCCGAGAGCAGGATGAACAGCACCGTCACCGCAAGGATGCAGAACAGGGCGCTGACCGAGTCGGTCATGAAGATAAGGGCCATATCCAGAGCGATGAAGACCAGGGCCGACACGCGGCGCAGAAGCCGCTTGGTGTGGCCGAGGTAGGCGTAAAGCCAGGGGAAGACCAGGACGAGGTATAGCTCGGAATGCTCCAGCCACAGCCCCGACAGCTTTTCGATGAGGTCCTCCACCCCCGCGATGATGGCGTTTCCGCCGCGGGAACCCTCCAGCCAGCTAAGGTCGTCCACCGGGATGATCCGCAGGTAGGCCAGAAGCGTCACCACCACCACCGAGATCCCCACGCCCAAGAGGCAGCGGCGGATGTACTCGCGGGTGGTCATGAGGTTGACGATGAGGAAGTAGTCGGAGAGGCAGACAAACAGCATGACCGATGTCAGTACCGACTCGCGGGACACCGCTACCCCCGTAAAGCCCGAGAGCAGGATGAGGCCCCCGAAGAGCAGCACCACGGTATCCAGAAGACCGAAGCGGATGGTGCGGTGGAGGAACAGGAGCTTGACGCCGTAGCTCAGCCAGGTCAGCAGGATCACGACGCACAGAGGGATGAGAAGAGTCTGATTCAGCCAGATAGCGGGGAGCATGACCGTGGACAGCACCACGCCTGCCTCGGGGTAGGTGAAGACCAGCCCCAGGGCGCCCACAGCCAGAAGAGCGGCGGGGATCAGCAGGGGATGGGTCAGAAGAGCGCCCACCGAAGCCAGCAGAGCCAGGAAAACGGTCAGATAAGGCAGGACGGCGGGGATCCTTTGCCGAGGCTGCTCCAGGCGGTCCCGCGGGATGCCCAGGAAGCGGACGAAGACCAGGTAGGGGAGGCCCCCCGTGCCAATGGTCTCGGCCAGGGTCTTCTTGGTCAGCATCAAGGGGATAGCCAGCAAAGCCAGCACCGCCGACAGCACCAGATGCTCCAGGTCGGGGGCCATGGCCTTGTAGATGAAGGGTAAGGCAAAGTAGCAGGCCACGCCCAAGAGCCCGTAGGCCAGCAGAAACAGGCCGTAGAGCCACAGGGGCAGGCAGAACAGGGCGTGGGACAGGGCGCCGACGCCCTTGAACAGGAATCCCGATTCCACCGCGGTCAACAGCTTCAGGCGGGCGGGGGACATGGGGGTACAGCGGTGGCGGCCTGGATAGCGGGGGCCCTTAGCGAAGGCATTGTCCAGCTTGCGGTAGCCCGTAAAGATCCGTCCGAGCCAGGAGCCGGCGATCAGACCGTAGAGGCGGGCGGTGCCGCGGTTGAGCGTATGCCAAAGGACTCCCTTGCGGGTGGTTTTGGCCATGTTCTCCCCTCCTTTCTGTGGGTTTCGGGATGGTTACGGGGGTGTAACCCCCGTTACGCGAGATTATTCGTTCCCGTCGGGGTTCTCCTCCTCGGGCAGGAGGTCGGGGCGCTGACGGCGGGTCAGCTCCAGAGCCGCCTCATGCCGCCAGGCGTCGATCTTCTTGTGGTCTCCCGACAGAAGCACGGGAGGCACCTTCATGCCGTGGTAGTCCACGGGTCTTGTGTACTGGGGGTACTCCAGAAGCCCCGAGGAAATGCTCTCGTTCTCGTAGCACTCGGGGGCGGCCAGGACTCCCTCGGTGAGGCGGGCCACGCAGTCCACCAGGATGCAGGCGGGGATCTCGCCACCCGTCAGGACGTAGTCTCCGATGGAGATCTCCTCGTCCACGATCTCCTCCACGATGCGGCGGTCCACGCCCTCGTAGTGGCCGCAGAGGAGGATGAGGTTATCGTAATTCTTGGCCAACTCCTCGGCGATGGACTGGGTCAGCACCCGCCCGCCGGGGGAGAGGTAAATGACCCGACGGCGGCCGTCGTAGCCGTCCTTCAGCTGGTCGGCCAGCACGCCGCGGTAGCAGTTGTAGATGGGAGGCGCGGCCATGAGCATGCCCTTGCCGCCGCCGTAGGGGGTATCGTCCACCCGACGGTGCTTATCCTCGGAGTAGTCCCGGATGTTGTGGGCCTTGACCACGGTATAGCCCGCCTCCTGGGCGCGGCCGATGATGCTCTCCCCCAGCACCCGCTCCACCAGGTCGGGGAACAGGGTCATGATATCGAAGCGCATCAGGCATTCTCCTTATCAGAGTCGGAATTCTCAAACATACCGTCGATGGGGGTCATGCGGACGCACTCCCCGGGGATGACGTCAGCCACGAACACGGGGATGGCGGGGACCAGGACCTCGGCTCCGTCGGGGGTCTTGATGGTGTAGATATCCGAGGCGGCGTTGGGGCTGATGTCGGTGACGGTACCCAGCAAAGTCCCCTCGCGGCCCTCGCGGGCGTCGTACACGGGAAGGCCGATGGCGTCGGCCAGGAAGTACTGGCCCTCCTCCAGGTCAAAGTCCTCGCGGGCGGCGTACAGGACGGTATTGCGGAGAGAGTCGGCGGCGTTCATGTCGGTGACGCCCTCCAGAGAGAGCATGAGGAAGCGTCCCTGGAGGACGGCGCCCCGCAGGATGCGGTACTCCTTCTTGTCCTCGCCCTCGCCGATGAAGACGCGGCCCAGGTCGAGGAGGTCGTGGGGGGTATCGGTCCAGGGCTCCGCCTTGACGTCGCCGTGACAGCCGTGGGTATTGATGATCTTCCCGCACTCAATGAAGCGGGAGACGTTACTGTTTTTCATATCTATGTTCCATCCTTGGTTTTCTTTAATCAGAAATAGTATATCACAAAATCCGTGAAATTGCAACCGTTTCAAAAAAATAAATGGCAGGATCGGCGGTTTTGCGGCCTTTTTTCACCAAAGAAGCCCCCGAAAACTCGGGAGCTTCCTTTTTTTATCCATCATTCGCCGTAAACGGCAAGCTCATAGATACTGAACCAGTTCTCGCCCTCCCGCGTGAGGCGGATGTAGCGGGCCTCCATATCCAGGCCGTCCAGCACCACGGTCAGCTCGTCCTTTTGGCATTCGCGCAGGGTCTCGTAATGCTCTCCGTCCGCCGAATACTCGATGCGGTAGGGTACCCACGCCGCCTCCAGGAAGGCCTCCAGGCCGCTGATCTTGCAGATCTTGCCGAGATCCACCTGCAACCAGGCCTCTCCCGAGGGCAGAGAGCCCCAACGGGTGGTCAGGTCGCCGTCCACGGCGTTCTCCTTCATGTACGCCCCCTCTTGGGCGGTGGCGGTGACAGGCCGATCCTTGGCAATGTTGACCCGCTCGGCCTCCTCCTTGCCCGCTGCGATGTCCTCGTCGGTGGCCTCGTAGGCGCGAAGCTCATAGATGGAGACGTAGTTGCCCCGCGGGATCTCCAGGCGGATGAAGCGGGTCCTGGTACCCTTGAGATTGATCTCGGTCACCATGGAGCCGTCGTCCACGTAGACCTTGTGGGCGGTGAAGCTCTTGCCATCCTCCGAGAGCAGGACGGTGAAGGGGGCGTAGATGGACTCCCAGAGGATATCCACCTCCCCGATGGCGTAGACCTGCCCCAGATCCACCTGCCAGTAGTGGGTGCCCGTGGACAGACCTGTACCGCTCCAGCGGGTGGTAGCCGAGCCGTCCACCGCCAGAGAGGGGTTCAGATCGTCGCTCTCGCTGTAGTTGGAGGAGGCGGGCTTGTTCAGAGCCAGATTCTCCCGCTTCTTTGTGGGGTCGGGCACCTTGTAGGTGGCCTTTTGGATGTAGTCAAACTTGGTATCGGGAGCGCAACGGTTCTCCACGTCCTGCACCACGGTGACCTCACCCACGGATACGGTGGCCTTGGCCTTGAGATCGGCGGAGGAGGCCCCCACCGAGACGGTGTAGTCTCCCTTGTCCAGGATCCAGCGGCTCTCGGCGGTATCGTAGGTCATGAGGGACTCCACCGAGGCGCGGATGTACACCCGCTGACTCTCCCCGGGGGCGAGGACATCAGTCTTGGCGAAGCCACACAGCTCCAGAGCCGCCTGCTCCTGGAGGGTCTCGGGCTTGGTGACGTAGAGCTGGACGATCTCTCGCCCCGCGCAAGAGCCTGTGTTGGTTACGGTGACCCAGGCGGAGAGGGTGCCGTCGGTATTCTGCTTGACAGCCAGATCGCTGTACTCATAAGAGGTATAGGACAGACCAAAGCCAAAGGGGTAAGCCACGCCCACGCCGAAGGTGGTGTAGTAGCGGTAGCCCACATAAATGTCCTCGTAGTAGGTCACGTCGATGGCACTGCCGGGGAAATAGTCGGCGGCGGGGGTGGTGTCATAGTCCACAGGCCAGGTCATGGCGGTCTTGGCGGAGGGGTTGACCTCCCCCGTCAGCACCTGCCCCAGGGCGGTGCCGCTTCCCTGCCCCGCGTAGCCCAGGTACAGAATGGCATCCACCTTGTCCCGCCAGGAGATGACCTCCATGGGAGAGCCCATGTTCAGAACCACGATGACCTTCTTGCCCTTGGCGCGGAAGGCCGCCGACACACGGTTTATCATGTCGGCCTCGGTGTCGTTCAGACGGAAGTCGCCCTTGAGATCGGAGCGGTCCTGTCCCTCGGTGGAGCCGCGGGAGATGACGATGAGGGCCACGTCAGCCCCCTCGGCCATCTCGGCGGCGTAGGCTTCGGTCACGGCCACGTCCTTGGAGGGATCCATGGCGTCGTGGGGAGCGCAGTTCTGGAAGGGGTTGTTCTTGGCGTTGGCGACCGTCAAGCCACTTGTCTTGCGGAGTCCCTCCATGATGCTCACGGTGGTGTTGGGAGACACGCTACCCGAGCCCGCGCCGCCGAAAACGGTCTGGTAGGCGCCGTTCCCAAAGACGGCCACCGAAGTGCTCTTGGCCAGGGGCAGGGCGGCATCCTTGTTTTGGAGCAGAATGACGGTATCGGTGGCTGCCTCGGTGGCCAGTTTGCTATGCTCCTTGGTATTGATGCGGGTGTTCATCTCCAGCCCCCGATGGGTGGGAGACTGGGCCACCACGGTGAGGATATGGTAGCAGCAGGCATCCAGGGCTGCATCGGTGATCTTGCCCGCCTTGTAGGCCGCCAACACGTCGGCGGGGTCGGTCTCGTTACCGGGCATATTCACGTCGTTGCCCGCATTGACCTTATCGGTCATAGAGCCCGCCGCGCCCCAGTCGGACATGACGAAGCCCTCAAAGCCGAACTCCCCACGGAGGATATCGGTGAGAAGCTCCCTCTTGACCGAGGTGTGATCCCCGTTGAGGCAGTTGTAGGAGGACATGACGGTGAGAGGGTCGGCATCCGCCACCACCATACCGAAGGCCTTGAGATAGATCTCCCGCATGGCCCGCTCGGTGATATTAGCGGAGGTGGAGCCGCGGGCGGTCTCCTGGTTGTTGGCGGCGAAGTGCTTGAGGCAAGCCCCCGCCCCCGAGGACTGCATTCCATTGACGTAGGCCGAGGACATGATCCCCGTGAGGATGGGATCCTCGGAGCAGTACTCGAAATTGCGCCCGCAGAGGACGTTTTTCTGGATGTTCATACCGGGGCCGAGAACGATGTCAATGCCCAGGGCCAGGGAATCCTCACCGATGGACTGTCCCACCTCGGCGATCAGGGTGGGATCCCAGGAGGCGGTGAGATTATGCACCGAGGGATACCAGATGGAGGTGGAGTACCGCACTCCCGCGGGGCCGTCGTTGACGGTGATGGAGGGAACACCCAAGCGGTCAATGGCGTAGGTACCGCCCGAGGCTCCCGCCTTCACAGGGTCCTTCACCCCCGTCACCATATGAGCCTTCTCCTCGGCGGTCATGGCGGCCACCACACAGCGAACGCCGTCGAGGGTCAGCTGGGGCAGGCCGTTCTTCATCTTCAGGGCCATCTCGTCCAGCACCTCGCCGTCGGGAGAGGTGACGGTACCCACCAGGGTCAGCTCCCCGTTCAGCCTGTCGGCAGGGCAATCCAGGACAGCGGTATGGGCCCCGTCGGCGGCGAAGGAAGACTCTGAAATAGTGCCGCTCGCGTCGGACAAAGTGAGCTTCACGGTGCCCGCCAGCCCCGCCTCCTTGACCTCGGCGGCCATAGTCAGGGTGATCTTGCCGTTACCCGCCGTCAGCGTATGGGCGACCAGGTCGATCCGATCCCCCAAGGCGGGAGCAACCGGCTCCTCCTCGGGTTCTGTATCCGACTCGACAGGCTCGGTGGGTTCCTCGGTGGGAGCCTCGGTAGTGTCCGCGGGCTCGGCGGGAGTATCGGTCACGGTGCCCTCGGTGGTATCCGACGGAACGGAAGGCCCCGTACAGCCCGTGGCGAGCAGGAGCAGGGCGAGGGACAGAGATAGAACGGACAGGAGTTTTTTCATGGAGTGTCTCCTTTGCGGTGATTGGTTATGCCTCTATTGTACCACAGACGGGACGGTTTGTCAAGCAACGGAAGTCAGGACACCAGATTAGCTGGTGGTCTGCACCGGCCCTATAAGGGCTTATTACCGGCAGCACGATCGTGCTTGAAAGTCTGCCAACCGCACCGCTTCTACAGACTACCACTGAAGCGGTGTTTTATTTGGCTGTTACCAAAGAAAAGCGGAACGCCATGCCTGTACACAGCGTCCCGCTCGGGGTATGACGATTTACTGGTTGCGCTTGCGGTTGACCAGCTGAAGCTCGCCCACCATAGCGTCGGTGATCTCCTCCACGCCCAGCTTGCCCGCGTAGCGGGCCTTGTCGTAGACGGCGAAGAGGTTCTTCTCGTCGTCCTCCAGGGCGATCTCCTGTCCGATCTCGGCGGGGGTCATGCTCCGCTTCATGAAGTAGCCCTTCTTGATGCGGCGGATCATGTAGTCAATGAAGATAAAGCGCACACGGGCGGCGTTGTCGGTTTGATCCACCCACTTGAGGTCGTTCTTGAGCCGCTTCTTGGTCTTCTTGACCTTCTCGGTATCGTCAAAGACGAAGGTCTTCTCATCACGGCCGCCCAGACGGTTGCGGCGGGAGAGGTCGATACCGATGGAGAGCAGCAACTTGTTGACCGCCTTGATGAGGGGCGCGGCCAGCTTTTTGGCGAACTTGACGGCAGCCTGGCCCAGCTTCTTCCGCATACTGGCGGTGAGCATCCTGAGGAATGCCCGACAGCCCATGACGATGAAGAAGATCGCCAGGAGCACCGTGATGATACGGATGGTGTTGGCGTTGGCTACGAAAAAGTCGGTCTGGATATTCGGCACCACGATGGAGGCGTAGAGGTCTCCGATCAGCAGTAGCAGCCAGATGATGAACTCTACCATGCGGCGCTTGTCAATGTTGTGCCAGACCTCCACAAGGGAGTTGTGGGTCTCGTCGTCGATCATCTTGCGGCGGCGGGGCTTGACTGCCTCCTCGCCCTCAGCGGTTGGGGCCTCCTTGGCGGCCTTGGCATCCTTGCGGGTGACCCGCACCACCTCGTCGCCCCCCTTGGGAGCGGTGGTCTCGGCGGGCTTTTCCTTCTTCTTCTTTTCCTTGGGACGGACCTTATTGGCCATCTTGCGGCAAGCCGCGGCCTGCTGGGCGGCGTCGGAGTAGACCGCGATCTTTTCGAACTTCTCGGCGGCCTCCTCGAACTCCGAGAAGACGTGGCCGTGCTCCATGAGGTGGAGGGCCTCGTTGTACATACGGTCGAAGTAGTACTTCTCAAAGCGCTCGATCAACTCGCGGGTATTCTTGAAGCCCTTGATGGACTTGAGCAGCTCCACACCCTCGCCCAGCTCCTCGGTGGTGGCCTCGGAATTGGACAGGAGCGTCATGGCGGCATCGTAGGTCAGAGCATTGGCGCGGACGGTGTACACCCGCATGACCTCGCGGGCATCCTGGTAGTCCTGGATGATCTGCATGATGCGGGCGGCCTCGCGGTAGTCAGCGGCGGTGTTCTCGGCGCCCTTGGTGCGGATCTCGTCGGTGATATCGCGGTAGGCGGGGGCGGAGGCGGCCTTAACGCACTGGCTGTACTTCTGGGCCGAGTCCTTGTAGGTATCCAGAGCGCGGAACTCCTCGGCCAGGGCCAGGTAGTCACGCCAGCTCGATACGGTGGCGAACTTGTAGGCGGCGGCGGTATAGCGGGCGTTCAGCTCGCTTTCGGAGAGATTGGTCTTCTTCTCATTGGCCATCCTCGTCACCTCCCTCCAGGATCACGGTCTGGACCGAGTTACCGAACTGCTCCAGGGTGGAGATACGGTCCAGCACGTCTTCGTTGTGGTCGAAGGCAATGATGATGACCTCGGTGTCCCGCATACCGCCCCGGATGTCGTTCTCCAGGAGGGAGGCGAAGGAAGCACCGTCTGTGGGATTCATGCGGGCCATCTCCTTCATGATGGCGATGAGGTGGGCGTCCGAGCTCTCGCAGGGGAAGCGGGAGGACATCTCACCGTCGATGGCCTTGCAGTTGGCGGCAAAGCCCACCGAAAAGCCTCCGTAGATGGCGTCGCGGATGAGGGCGGCGCAGAAGGACAGACCGTTCTCGGCGCGACGGTTGTACTCCTTACCGTCGATCTTACTGCCCATGGGCAGGTGGAAGTCCATGTAGATCATGAGCTTGCGGGAGGCGCAGTAGTCCCTCGCGTTGACCTTCAGGGGGGATCCCGAGGAGCCCGTCATTGGGATCTTGGCCGAGGCCTTGAAGTTGATCTGGGAGACCGAGTCGCCGAAGCGGTAGTCACGGATGCCCGCCAGGGAGAAGGGATCCATGAACAGGGGCCTCTGGGAGACGAAATCGCCCTGCA
>JAGAIH010000135.1 GCA_017626655.1 Clostridia bacterium
AGAGCTAAACCCTTTGGTATGCAAGGGTAAATCTCTCCTCCGTCAAGCGACTGTAACCCGCTCTCCTCATCCACCGCTTCGCGGTCCCCCTTCCCCGCTGGGGAAGGCTAATGAACGCGGCCGTCAGCCCGATAAACCCCAATTTGAAGGGCGGCTGAATCGTAACATCAAGGGATCATAAAAAAATTTTTCAAACCGTGAAAGATTCGCCTCCGAAATTTCGTCTATATAGGTGAAGGACCAAATACACCGCCCCCGCGCGGTGGGAAAGGAGAGGCCGTGGAGGATAAAGAGATCATCGCCCTGTATTTTGACCGTGACGAGCGTGCTATACGGGAGACCGCCGATAAGTACGGCGACTTCTGCGAGGGCGTGGCCATGGGGATTTTGGGCAACCGCCAGGACGCCGAGGAGTGCGTCAGCGATACCTACCTTCGCACCTGGAACAGCATCCCTCCGAAGCGCCCCGATTCTCTCAAGGCCTTCGTGGGCAAGATCGCCCGCAACCTGTCCATCGACCGTCTCCGTCACCGCCACATCGCCCGCCACGACAGCGACATGGAGATCATGCTCTCGGAGCTGGAGCCATACCTTCCCGCCCAAGAGGAGGAGGGGAGCGCCCTCACCGACCTGCTGGACGGCTTCCTGGACGGCCTGGAGACCCTGGACCGCCGGCTCTTCATGGGCCGCTACTGGCACGGCTACACCGTCGCCCGCATGGCCGAGCATTACGGCCTCACCCCCAACGCCGTCTCCCTCCGCCTCCATCGCGTGAGAGAGAAGCTGCGGGACTATCTAGAGAAGGGAGGTTACCGCCTATGAAAGCCATGGAAGTCTTGTCAGCCCTGAACGACGTGCGGGATGCCTACGTGCTGGAGTCAGCCCTGCCCCCTGTCCGCGAGGCCCCGTCAGCCTCTCCCGCGAGACGGCGGAGAGGGAAGGATGGCTCCCTGGGTCGGGTCTTTGCCGACGGCTGGGTGGTGGCCGCCGTCTGTACCCTGGTGGCCCTGGGGACCCTGGGCGGCATGATCTACCTGGGACAGAATCCCCCCACGCCCCCCATCAGCACCGAGTCCCCCACGGTCAAGCCCCCCGAATCCGACGGCTACCCCGACACCGAGGGTATCGTGACCGAGTCCCTCACCTTCATGAGCCACGGCGACGGCACCTGCTCGGTCAAGGCATCGAGCGGCTTCGGAAGCGACCCGGAGGACAGCCACCTGACCATCCCCGCCGTCTCCCCCGCAGGGGAGCGGGTCACCGCCGTCGCCGACTACGGCTTCATCTGGCAAAAGGAGCTGAAGACCGTCACCCTCCCCGACACCCTGGAGACCATTGGTCAATGGGCCTTCGCCGAGTGTGAGTCCCTGGAGTCGGTGGAGATTCCTGTCGGTGTCAAGAGCATCGGCACCGCCGCCTTCCTGGAGTGTACCGCCCTGCGGGAGATACTGCTCCCCGAGGGGCTGACCTCCCTGGGCGACAGCGTTTTCTCTACCTGTACCGCCCTTGCGCGGGTGGAGCTCCCCTCCACCCTGAAGACGATCCCCCAATGGGCCTTCTACAGCTGCGCCGCCCTGGAGGAGCTGATCCTCCCCGAGGGCGTGGAAACGGTCGGCTACAGCGCCTTCTACGGCTGTACCTCCCTCACCGCCCTGTCCCTCCCCGCCTCGGTGAGGACCCTGTCCAAGGGGGCCTTTGCGGGGTGTGACCGCCTTTTGTCGGTGACCTGCGCCGAGGGGATGACCGCGGTGGGGAGCCTGGCCTTCGACGGTTGCGTGTCCCTGGTCTCGGTGACCCTCCCCGCCACCCTG
>JAGAIH010000136.1 GCA_017626655.1 Clostridia bacterium
CCGCACCCAGGCCCTCTTCGACCTCACCCACACCCTGGCCCGCCCCTGGCTGGAGCATACCGAGTACCCCTGGGAGATCCTCCCCGACATTCCCACGATCATTCGCGAGATCGGCGCGACCCTCCCCGCCGATCGCTACGACCACCCCGCCGAGGATATCTGGATCGCCAAGTCTGCCAAGGTGGCCCCCACCGCCGCTGTAGCCGCCCCCGCCATCATCGGGGAGGACACCGAGGTGCGCCACTGCGCCTTCATCCGCGGAGCCGCCCTCATCGGGGACGGCTGTGTGGTGGGCAACTCCACCGAGCTGAAGAACTGCATCCTCTTCGACGGGGTGCAGGTGCCCCACTACAACTATGTCGGTGACTCCGTCCTCGGCTACAAGTCCCACATGGGGGCGGGCTCCATCACCTCCAACGTCAAGAGCGACAAGAGCCTGGTCACAGTCAAGCCCGCCGTGGGCTATGAGGGGGACTTCGACCCCATCCCTACGGGGAGAAAGAAGTTCGGCGCTATGCTGGGTGACTTCGTGGAGGTCGGGTGTGGCAGCGTGCTGAACCCCGGGACGGTGATCGGCGCTCATTCCAATATCTATCCTCTTTCCTCGGTGCGGGGGGCTGTTCCCGCCCATGCGATTTTTAAGAGCGGGAAGGGAAGCGAGATCGTGGAGAAAGCCTGAATCGGCCCAAGCCCTGCTTACGCGGGGCTTTTTCTATACCCCATCCCTTGACAATTCCCCCACATCCATGCTATAATAAAGCCATACCACCCAAAGGAGAACCCCCATGGAACCCAAGGACTACACCCTCGTCAAGATCGAAGGCGAGTATGCCTACCTCCGCGAGATCAATGAGACCGATCCCGAAAAGGACATCTACATCGCCCTCGCCCTCCTGCCCGCAGGGGCGGACGTGGGGGATAAGTTGCATTATGAGATGTTCACCTATACCTTGATGGAGGATTGATGCCATGACGATCGCCGAGCTGGAAACCGTCCTCGCCGCGCGGGGGCTGACGGCTGTGCGGGAGGAGTACACAACCAAGGAATGGTACGCCATCCAAGGCTGGCCGCGACCGGGCCGCAAGCAGGGAGACACCCCCATTGTTGTCCTGCGGGTGAAGAACCCCCTCCACGGAAAGGACTTGTGCTTCGATTTTCATGAGTCCAAGGGGGATCTTGTCCTTTGGAATATGTACTTCGGAGGCTACGACTATGAATGGTTCAACTACCGTCCTCCCGTAGCCGAGGAGATCGACAGAGTGCTGGGTGATGGGATCACCGTCATCAGGTGGAGCAAGGTGCGCGCCGTCCCCCACGGGATCTATTCCGCATACCAGGTCTCCGATGATCCCGAGGAGGACGACTCCTTGGAGCTGGCCGAGGCCGTCGCCCGCCTCCGCAAAAAGGCCGCCAAGGGCGCATGGCTCTTTGGGAAAGAAGGAAAATTTGAGGTCTACTCGTGGAACACCTACGAGTGTATCGCCCCCGAAAAACGCAAATAAAAACACCACATAGAAAGGAACCCACCATGAAATTCACCGAAATGCCCTACACCCGCCCCGACCTGGAGGCCGCCAAGACCGAGGTCGCCGCCTTCACCGCCCGCCTGACCGAGGCAACCGACTACGCTACCGCCAAGGCCGTCTTCCTGGAGTAC
>JAGAIH010000137.1 GCA_017626655.1 Clostridia bacterium
ACCAGACCGCCTTCCGCCTCTACTCCCAGGGAAGCTGGACCACCTCCCGCCACTATCCCCTCATCTTCATTGAAGACCGTGAGACCGGCGAGACCCACTACTTCGAGATCCTCACAGGCTCCAACTGGTACATAGAGGTCAGCGCCAAGGGCTACATGGACAATTCCGCCCTCTGCGTCCTGCTCACCGCCGCCTTTGAGAAGAACGGCGGCTGGTACAAGGAGCTGGGCGCGAGGGAGAGCTACACCGCCGCCCCCGCCATCTACGGACGCGTCAAGGGCGGCTTTGAGGAGGCCGTGGCAGAGCTGACCGCCTACAAGCGGCAGACCTACCATACCGCCTTCCCCACGGGCCAGGTCCCCGTCTGCTTCAACGACTACATGAACTGCCTCTGGGCCCAGCCCTCCCGCGACCGCCTCATGCCCCTCATCGAGGCCGCTCATGAGGCGGGCTGTGAGGTCTTTTGCATCGACGCGGGCTGGTTCGGAAAGCGGGGCGAGTGGTACAAGCACAACGGCGACTGGCAGCCCTGCGACGAGCTGTTCGGTGAGGGAGGACTCCAAGGCATCCTGGACGAGATCAGCTCCCGCGGGATGCTCCCGGGTGTCTGGCTGGAGATTGAGACCGCCGACGCGTCCTCCGACTTTGCCCAGGCTCACCCCGAGGCTCTGCTGACCCGCCACGGCCGCCCCATCGGCAGAGGCCAGTGCTTCGTGGACTTCCGTCAGCCTGTGGTGCGCGACCACCTCATGAGGGTCTTCGATGATCTCTACAATATGGGAGTCCGCTTTATCAAGAACGACTACAACCACTCCACGGGCATCGGCATCGACCCTCTGAACGGTGAGGACAAGTCCATGGCCGAGGCACTCCGCGGTCACACCGAGGCCTTCTACGCCTTCGTGGACGAGGTCATCGCCACCCACCCGGGGCTCATGATCGAGAACTGCGGCTCGGGCGCCATGCGGTGCGACCACACCACCCTGTCCCACTTCCATATCCAGTCCACCAGCGACCAGGAGTACTACGACCGCTACCCCTCCATCCTCCAGGGTATGCTGGCGGTCATGCCCCCCGAGCGGGCGGGTGTCTGGGCGTATCCCTACCCCGTGGACTTCCACCAGATGGGGGAGCAGGGAGATGTGTACCCCCTGACGGGCGAGAACGTCAAGGCTACCGTAGCCTCCTGCGCCGACGGATGGCAGACCGCCTACAACATGGTCAGCGGCATGATGGGCGCCATGTACCTGTCGGGCCGTATCTGCTACGCCGATGAGCTCAACAAGAAGCTCATTTCCGACGCGATCTCCATCTATAAGGCCAACCGCGCCACCCTGGCGGGGGCGGTCCCCGTCTATCCCACGGGGCTGTCCCGCATGAGCGACGGCGGTCACTCCACCCTGGGCCTCCTCAACAAGGAGGCAAACAAGCTCCTGCTGGCGGTCTGGCAGACCCGCACCGAGGATACCGACACCACCGTCGATCTCACCCCCTACCTCACCGATAACGCCACGATCACCCGCACCTACCCCGATCTCGCGGGCTTCGCCTGCTCCCTGAACGACGGCTACCTGACCGTCACCTTCCCCGAGGGCAACTGCGCCGCCTACATCGAGATCGACCTCTGACAGAAAGGATCCTACTATGGCAAAAAGAAGAAAGAAAAGCAAGGCCAAGGGCATAGCCACGGCGGTCGTCGTGCTGATCGCGGTGATCGCGGGGCTGTTCTTCGGTAAGGACGCCATTTTCGGCGGACTCTCCGACGACCCCTCCGCCCCCGTCAGCGGCGGGGAGGTGCAGTTCCACTTCATCGACGTGGGCCAGGGCGATGCCGCCCTCATCCGCACCGAGAAGGGGGATATCCTCATTGACGCGGGCACCAACTCCTCCGAGGACGAGCTGAAGGCTTACCTGGACAGCCTGGGGGTCACCGATATCGAGTACGCCGTCTTCACCCATCCCCACGAGGATCACATCGGCGGCGCGGATATGGTGCTGGATACCTACAACGTCAAGAACGTGGTCCTGCCCGACGCCACCTCCACCTCCAAGACCTTCGAGCGCATGATGGACGCCATCGAGGCAGAGAAATGCGGGGTCATCGAGGCTACTCCCGAAAAGACCTTCAAGGTAGGCGAGCTGACCTGCACCATCCTGGCCCCCATCGGCACCTCTTACACCGAGACCAATGACTACAGCGTGGTCATCCGCGCCGACTACGGCGAGACCTCGGTGCTGTTCACGGGCGACGCCGAGATCCACTCCGAGGAGGAGATGCTGGAGCGCTACCGCTTCAAAGGGCTTCTGGACTGTGACCTCCTCAAGGTGGGCCACCACGGCTCGGATACCTCCTCCGGCCAGGCCTTCCTGGACGCCGTCACCCCCGTCTACGCTGTGATCTCCTGCGGCGAGGGCAACAGCTACGGCCACCCCATCCAGGCCATCCTGGCCCGCTATGAGGCCATGAAGGCGGAGATCTATCGCACCGATCTGGAGGGGAGCATCGTGTTTACCTCCACGGGCGGAGAGCCGACCAAAAAGTAAGAAGTGAATGAAGAAAAACCGCAAAGGGTATTGACAAATCTTACCCTTTGCGGTATAATTTTTGTTGAGGACTTACCAACCTCGGGGACGGCACCCATCACAAAAAACAGGGAAAACGGTACGAAGGATCGGCATACCAAGCCGGCGAAAAACGAACAGGGGGAGACACCCATTGCAAAAACACGGAAAACCCGAGACCGAGGCATCCACACCGCAGAAAACCGTGCGGGTTCTGGATGAAGCCGGTAATGAGTATGAAGCGACCTACACCAAACGGGCCAAAGGGCTCGTCAAGCACGGCAGGGCACGCTTCGCAGACGATAGCCAAACCGTCATCATTCTGGCGTGTCCGCCGAATCAGAATTTGATTTTGGAGGATGATACCATGAACGAGCAGAACAATAACACCGAGGCCGCCGCAGTTGAGACTGCCGCGACCGAGACCTACACCTACGAGTACGCTCTGAAGCAGATCGAGCTACTCACCAACCAAGTGGATCACATCCACCTCGCCATCTCCGAGCTGGGCCACCTTGAAAACGAGGGAACTCCCTGCGGCGGCTCCGCGAAGTCGGTGGCCGAGGGCATCGCCGACGTTGTGAGATGCCGCGAGACCACCGCACAGAAGCTCATCGACTTCTACGCCAAGATGTATGAGGATCTCAAACCCCGTAGCCAAGCGCAGGCCGCCAGCCGCGTGGAGTTCATGGAGTGGGTCCGCAGCTGCATCGCCGCCTCGGAGCCGGGTATTGACCTTCCGGATTTCGAGAAGCTCTGGAAGATCTTTAGCTGACCCAAAAGCATCCTCGCCGCAGGGCGGGGGCTGACTAACCCAAAAACAGAAGACACCCACGGTGGATGCCGTGGGTGTTGTTTTGTTTACAGATCAATTATCCTTCTCCATAGCCTTACAGATCAGCTCCACGCAAAGCTCTTCACCCAGCACTCCGCTGTCCAGCGCCAGATTGTAGTTGGCCGCCACGCCCCACTCGCGGTCGGTGTGGAAACGGTAGTAATTACGGCGGCGGTTGTCCTTGTCCTTGATGCGCTGGGAGATGGTCTTCTCGGTGGGGCCGTACTTCTCCAGGATGTGGGCGGCGCGGTGCTCGTTGTCGGCGTGGATGAAGACGTGGAGGCAATCCTCGCGGTCCTTCAGGATGTAGTCGGCGCAACGGCCTACGATGATGCAGGGCTCCTTGTCGGCGATGTCGCGGATGACCTTGGTCTGGGCCTCGTAGAGCTTCTGGTAGACCGAGGGGTAGCCGTAGGTGCCGGCGGTGCTCATGGCCAGCTGGTAGAGGAAGCTGTTGGAGTGGGAGGCGTACTCCTCGTTCTCGCGGATGAACTCCTCCGAAAGACCGCTCTGGCGGGCGACCTCGGTGATGAGCTGGTTGTCGTAAAAGGCGATGCCCATACGCTCGGCGGCGGCCTTGGCGATGGAGTGTCCGCCGCTACCGAACTGACGGCTGATGGTGATGATGCGCTTTTTCATGGTCTGTGCCTCCTTTTTGAGGGTGTATCAAGCAAGAATATGCTTTGCCTGGGTCTATTATACCATATTTTATGGGATTTTGCAAGTAGATTGGGAAAATTTTGTCAATGTTGAGAGAGGATACCGATGGGAAACTTCAAATTGGGGTTTGTCGTTCTGACGGAACAGAGCCCCTCACTTCTTGTGATGACTCCCCCACCCGCTTCGCGGGAGCCCCCTCGGGGAGGGAGCCTCTTTCCCAACCCCGCGGAAATTCTTTGCCCGATAAGTGGTTTTTGCCCGCGCTCTTTAGGCTCCCTCCGGGAGGGAGCTCCCGCCCGCAGGCGGGTGAAGGAGTACGCGTGCATAACGGTTTTCACTTTCTGAGGTTATCAGACTCACCGAAAGAAAACAATTTACCAACTCACAATAATCCCCTCACTCCGCAAACAGGGGCGTGGACAAATACCGATCTCCCGTATCGGGCAACAGCACCACCACGGTCTTGCCCTCATTCTCGGGCCGCGCCGCCACCTCAATGGCCGCGTGCAATGCCGCCCCCGAGGAGATCCCCGCCAGAATACCCTCGCGGCGGGCCAGGAGCCGCCCAGCGGCATAGGCATCCTCCTCGGTGACCGTGACTACCTCGTCCATGACGCTCATGTCCAGCACCTCGGGCACGAATCCCGCGCCGATGCCCTGGAGGCCGTGAGGGCCTGCCTTGCCGCCCGACAGCACGGGCGAG
>JAGAIH010000138.1 GCA_017626655.1 Clostridia bacterium
GGAGAAGTACGCCGCCGCCACCGAGGCCGAGCTGGAGAAGCTGCGGGAGGAAAATGACCGCGAGTGTCAGTCCCTCATCATCCGCGCCCGCTCCTCGGCCGCCATGGCCAAGCGCAACGCCCTCCTGGAGGCCCGCGCCGCCCTCCTGGACGAGGCCTACGCCATGGCCGAGAAACAGATCAAGAATCTGAGCTCCGAGCAATACCTGGATCTTCTCCAGAAGATGCTTCGCTCAGCACTGAGGAATCAGCTTTCGGGCGAGGAGGAGAGTATGCGCCTCTACGGCGAGGACATTGCTCCCGCCGCCTACGAGGTCCTACTCAACAGCCGCGACCGCGATACCTACGGGGAAGCCCTGCTGCCCGCCTTCCGCACGGGCTACGGTGCCAAGCTCCCCGAGCAGGCTCATGCCAAGCTCCGCCTGGCTGCCGAGACCGCCCCCATCGACGGCGGTCTGGTGTTGCGTTGCGGCCCCGTGGAGACCAACTGCTCCCTCGCCATGCTCATGGCCGAGAACCGCCGCGAGACCGAGGCGAAGGTCAGCCGCATCCTTTTCGGGGATGCGAACTGACGCCGCAGTGAAAATCCCATAAGGGAGTTACGACATGAAGAAATTACAACCCACCGAATATATGTACGCCTCGGCGCGCATCCGTTCCCTGGAAAACCGCATCGTGGGACGGGAGCGGATGGAGCTTCTGATCGAGGCGCGCACCTCCGCTGAGGTCATGGATCGCCTGGCCGAGTACGGTCTCAAGCTCCCCGAGACCGCCGACGGCGCGCCCCCCGCCGGGGAGGCCGTCTCAGCGGCACGGGAGGCTATGCTCCTGTCGGTTCTGAAGGAGGCCTTCGACGAGGCAGAGCGGGCAGTCCCCGATCCTGCCCTGTTCCGGTACCTTCGTTACCCCTACGATTGCAACAACCTCAAGGCCGCCATCAAGTGCGGTATCCGCGGCATTTCCGCCGAGGGGATGCTCTTTGATTTCGGTACGGTGCCCGCCGATCGGGTGGAGGCGCTGGTACGGGAAGGGAACTTCGAGACCCTGCCCCCCGCCATGGCCGCCGCCATCCCCGCCGCCCGCGACGCCTACGACAGAACAGGAGACCCCCGCCGCATCGACACGGTGCTGGACAACGCCTGCTACGCCGATATGCTGGCCGCCGCCCGCGCTACGGGTGACGAGACTCTCATGGGCTGGATGAAGGCCAAGATCGACCTGACCAATATCCTCACCGCCATCCGCATTCTCCGCATGAACATGGGGAGCGTGGGGGAGGACTTCCTCCGCGAGGCACTGCTGGAGGGCGGTACGCTGGATGCTAAGTTCTTCTCGGATGCCTGCGAGAAGGGAGAGACGGGACTCTTCGAGGCTCTGTCCCCCACGGCCTACTACCGCCTTGCCCGCGTGGAGGGGGATCCCCGTCCTCTGTCGGCTGTGGAGAAGGCCTGCGACGACCTGTACATGGAGCTGGTTCGAGAGGGAGCCCGCGTTCCCTTCGGTGCCCCCGTTGTGGGCGGTTACCTGATCGGCTGTGAGGTCTCGGTCAAGAATATCCGCATCGTACTGGCCGCCAAGGATGCCGAGCTGGATTCGGCGGTCATTCGGGAAAGGATACGGGTGAGTTATGTATAAGATCGGTATTATCGGCGAGCGGGACAGCGTTATGGGCTTCATGGCCATCGGATTCTCGGTGCACGAGGCCCCCGACCCCGAGACCGCCGCGAAGATTCTGCACCGACTGGCTAAGGACGAAACCTACGCCATCATCTTCATGGTGGAGAACTACGCCAAGGTGCTGACGGAGGATATTGCACGCTACAAGGATATGCCCCTCCCCGCCGTCATCTCCATCCCCGGCAGAGCCGGCTCCGACGGCTCGGGCATGGCCGCCATCAAGTCCGCCGTGGAGCGGGCTGTGGGCGCGGATATCCTGTTTAAGGAGTAAGAACGGGAGTACGGCCTCCGGCGGCCAAAGACCTTTTTGGAAAAAGGTCTTTGGAATCCCAAAAACTTTCAAAAGTGTTATTGTCGAGAGAAAGAACCGGCGAATGGCCGGCGACATGAAATAATTGGACGTCATGCGAGGTGCCTCGCGGACTTCCAACAAGGAGAATTTGCCATATGGTAGAAGGAAAAATTCTGAAGGTATCCGGCCCCCTGGTCATCGCCGAGGGGATGCGGAACGCCAATATGTTCGACGTAGTGCGCGTGGGTGAGGCCCGCCTGATCGGCGAGATCATCGAGATGCACGGCGACCGCGCCTCCATCGAGGTCTACGAGGAGACCGCCGGCCTGGGCCGCGGCGATAAGGTGGTGTCTACGGGCGCCCCCCTGTCGGTGGAGCTGGGTCCCGGTCTCTTGACCTCCATTTACGACGGTATCCAGCGTCCCCTGGAGGCCATGCGGGAGAAGTATGGCTCCAACATCATCAAGGGCATCGACGAGCCCGCCCTGAACCGCGACAAGCTCTGGCACTTCGAGGCGGCTCTGGGCTACGGTGACACCGTCACCGCAGGCGACGTGTACGGTACGGTGCAGGAGTCCGAGGTCATCACCCATAAGATCATGTGCCCTCCCGGTAAGAAGGGCAAGATCATGGAGCTGTATACCGGTGACTTCCGCGTTACCGACCGCATCGGTAAGCTCAAGCTGGAGGACGGCTCCATCGAGGACATCATGCTCACCCAGAAGTGGCCTGTCCGCGTGTCCCGTCCCTACAAGCAGAAGCTCCCCCCCGCCGAGCCCATGATTACGGGTCAGCGTCCCATCGACGCCCTGTTCCCCATCGCCAAGGGCGGTACCGCCTGCGTGCCCGGTCCCTTCGGCTCGGGTAAGACCGTGGTCCAGCACCAGCTGGCCAAGTGGAGCGACGTGGACCTGGTGGTCTACATCGGCTGCGGCGAGCGCGGCAACGAGATGACCGACGTGCTCCGCGAGTTCCCCGAGCTGACCGACCCCCGCACGGGCAAGTCCCTGATGGAGCGCACCGTGCTCATCGCCAACACCTCGGATATGCCCGTGGCCGCCCGTGAGGCCTCCATCTATACGGGTATCACCATCGCCGAGTACTACCGCGACATGGGCTACTCGGTAGCCGTCATTGCCGACTCCACCTCCCGTTGGGCCGAGGCTCTCCGCGAGATGTCGGGACGTCTGGAGGAGATGCCCGGTGAGGAGGGTTATCCCGCTTACCTCACCTCCCGTCTCGCCCAGTTCTACGAGCGCGCGGGCCAGGTGGTCTGCCTGGGCTCCGACGGCCGTATGGGCGCCCTGTCCGCCATCGGTGCCGTGTCCCCCCAGGGCGGTGATATCTCCGAGCCCGTGACCCAGGCCACCCTGCGTATCGTCAAGGTCTTCTGGGGTCTGGACTCCTCCCTGGCTTACCGCCGCCACTTCCCCGCCATCAACTGGCTCAATTCCTACTCCCTCTACCGCGACCGCCTGGAGCCCTGGTTCGCCGAGCACGTGTCCCCCAAGTGGATGGAGTACACCGGCCGTTGCCTCAAGACCCTCCAGCTGGAGGATTCGCTGAATGAGATCGTCAAGCTGGTGGGTGTGGATGCCCTCTCCGCTGAGGACAGACTGACCCTGGAGTCCGCCCGCTCCATCCGCGAGGACTTCCTCCAGCAGAACGCCTTTGAGGACGAGGACTGTTACACCGCCCTGGATAAGCAGTACTGCATGATGGGGCTGGTCTTTACCTTTGAGGACAAGGCTCGTCGTGCCATCGCCGAGGGTGCCAACATTGATAAGCTTTCCGAACTGCCCGTCCGCGAGCGCATCGGCCGCTTCAAGGCGGTTCCCTACGCCGATTACAAGACCGAGGCAGAGAAGATCACTTCCGAGATGACCGAGCAGCTGAACCGCCTGGTTCAGGATGCCAAGGCTCTCTGATGGAGGATTGAAACATGATTCGTGAATATAAGACCATAGAAGAAGTCGCAGGCCCCCTCATGCTGGTCAAGCAGGTGGAGGGCGTCAAGTACGACGAGCTGGGCGAGATCCAGCTCCCCAACGGCGAGGTTCGCCGCTGCCGCGTTTTGGAGGTCAACGGCCGCAACGTGCTGGTACAGCTCTTTGAGTCCTCGGCAGGCCTGAACCTGGCCGAGTCCAAGGTGCGCTTCACCGGCCACGGCGTGGAGCTTCCCGTCTCCGAGCATATGCTGGGCCGCGTGTTCAACGGTATGGGCGAGCCCATCGACGAGGGCGCACCCATCATTCCCGACAAGTCTCTGGACATCAACGGTACTCCCATTAACCCCGCCGCCCGCTACTACCCCTCCGAGTTCATCCAGACGGGCGTCTCCACCATCGACGGACTGAATACCCTGGTCCGCGGCCAGAAGCTCCCCATCTTCTCGGGCTCGGGTCTGCCCCACGCAAACCTGGCCGCCCAGATTGCGAGACAGGCTAAGGTTCGCGGCTCCGACTCCAAGTTCGCCGTGGTCTTCGCCGCCATCGGTATCACCTTCGAGGAGGCCGACTTCTTCATCTCCGACTTCAAGAAGACGGGTGCCATCGACCGTACCGTCCTCTTCATCAACCTGGCCTCCGACGCCGCC
>JAGAIH010000139.1 GCA_017626655.1 Clostridia bacterium
CGAAATTAACCTGGACGTCATGATGGCCAAGCGCAAGATCTCCCTGAAGGAGCTGTCCGAGCGGGTGGGGATCACCGAGGCCAATCTGTCCATCCTCAAGAACAATAAGGCCAAGGCCATCCGATTCTCCACCCTGGAGGCGCTGTGCGAAGTGCTGGAGTGCCAGCCGGGGGATCTGATGGTGTACGTGGGGGAGGGGTGAGAACGTGATCCCCCTGTATCTCATCCTCTGCGCCCTACCCTTGCTGATCGTGGCCCTGGCGATCCGCGCTACCGTCCGCCACATCCGCCTGCGTAAGCGGCCGTGGATCCTCTCTTTGGCGGTCCTGTCCCTCTCGGCTACGGCCGGGACCCTGGCTCTGCTCCTGTATCTGATGGCCGAGCTGGCCGAGCTCCACGTTTTTGTGTGGGGGCGTGGCTCCAACGGTTGGATCGAGGTCTTGACTATCCTCGCGGCGGCAACTCTGCTCGTAGGTCTGACCCTCCTGACCGCCTCCGCGCGGGAGCTCCTGCCCACTGTCGCCGCCGTTGTCGCGCTGGTCATCCACCTGCCCGCCATGTCCTTGCTGGCTCTCTTTGCCATGGACTCCCCCACGTACCTGACCGCCACCGGCGCGGGAGGGGATCCTGTGGTCGTGGAACGTGTATACGGCTTTCACGATCTGGAAAGTGAGCAGACCTACCGCAAAATCGGCGGGTTTCTCATGAAGCCCGAGAACTGCACTTACTATATCGGTGAGGCTGACCCGCCCGTCGAGGCGGAGACCGAGCCGATGTCGTGATTTTTATATGATGAAAGGAAGGCACCATGAACAACACCCCGACCCCTACTCCAAATCCGAACCCTTACACCTTTACTCCCCATACGCCCCCCGCTCCCAAGCCCGCCTACGCCTACACCCCCGCCGACTTTGTCCTGGCCCTGATCCTCTGGGTCGCGGGATACCTCTTCTGGGCGGTGACTCCCGTCATGGAGCATCCTCTCCTGGCCTTCGGCTTTGAGGTCATTCTCTTCGCGGGCGGCTCTATCCTGCTCACCCGCAAGTCCGTGGGCGGTAAGCTCTCGGCGCGGGGCATCGTCACGGTCATCGTGAGCCTCGCCCTCGCTCTCTCCATGGTGCTGACCACCAATAAGGCCATCATCAACTGCGTGTACCTCTGGAACTGCCTTGCCTGGTTCTATCTGGTCTTTACCACCACGGGCAACTCCCGCGAGCGCGCCCCGGGGCAGTATTTCATCGGTGAGCTGTGCAGTGCCACCTTCTCCATGCCCTTCAAAGCCCCCGCCAACCTCTTCTCCGCCCTCTTCGGCGCGCGGAAGAACCCCGACGGTACCCCCCGTCCCCGCAAGGGAAGCGCTACCGTGGGTTGGGTCCTGCTGGGTCTGGCCATGGCCATCATCCCCACCCTCATCGTGGGTCTGCTTCTGTCCTACGACGACGGATTCTCCTCCATTATGAACAACATCCTGGACGAGATCTTCTCGGCAGACGAGATCTTCCGCCAGCTCCGCAATATCGGTCTGGGCATCCTCGTGGGAGCACTCATGTTCGGTGCGATCCTGGCTGGCAAGCACAAGAAGGGAAAGAAGACCGACCCCGCTGAGGCTCCCGCAGACGCTCCCGCGCTCCCCAAGTCCGACGGTGCCCACGTCCTTCCCGTGGCCTTGGTGGCGGCGACCCTCACCCCCATCCTGGTCATCTACATCATCTTCTTTGTCTCCCAGTGGGACTACTACGTATCCGCCTTCACGGGCGTGCGCCCCGAGGAGCTGACCTTCTCGGACTACGCCAGAGAGGGATTCTTCCAACTCCTGGCGGTGGCGGTCATCAACGCCGTCCTGTCCCTGGGCGCCTCCCTCCTGACTAAGCGCCGTCCCGAAAGCCCCGATAAGCCGGGCCGCGACCGCACACACCCCGTCACCCGCATCTACATGGCGGTCATGGCCCTCTCCACCCTCATCCTCATCGCCACCGCCGTGGCCAAGATGCTCCTCTACGTGGACACCTACGGCATGACCCACAAGCGCACCTACGCCACCTGGCTCATGCTC
>JAGAIH010000140.1 GCA_017626655.1 Clostridia bacterium
AGTCCTGGTATCCCTGGGCGGCGAGGGCGCACTCCTGCTGGACGGACACGGCGTCTGCCACCGCGTCCCCGCTCTGCCCATCAAAGCGGTGAACACCGTCGGCGCGGGGGACTCCATGGTAGCGGGATTCCTGGCGGGAGCCGAGCGAGGATATGACTACGCCCTCAAGCTGGCCACCGTCTGCGGAGCCGCCACGGCGGCCTCGGAGGGAGTGGCGGACAGAGGCAAGGTCCAAGACCTATTGAACGCGTGATGCCAAGCCCTATCCCTTACATACAGAAAACGCAGACCTCAAACCGAGGCCTGCGCTTTTTGTTTGGTCGCTATTCGTTGGGATCACTCGGTCCGCAGAGCGATGACGGGATCCTTGCGGGAGGCGCTTCCGGCGGGAAGCAGGCCCGAAATCACGGTCAGCACCGTGGAGATGATCACCAGGATGACGCCGCCGAGCCAGGGCAGGACGGCACGGATGGTGGGGATGCCCGTGGCGTGCTGGACGATGGCGGAGGCGGGGATACAGATGATGACGGTGAAGACGATGCCGATGATGCCCGCCGCCAGACCGATGATGAGGGTCTCGGCGTTGAACACACGGCGGATATCCCGCTTGGAGGCGCCCATGGCGCGGAGGATACCGATCTCCTTGGTGCGCTCCAGCACCGAGATATAGGTGATGATGCCGATCATGATGGAGGACACCACCAGGGAGATGGAGACGAAGGCGATCAGCACGTAGGAGATGGCGTTGATGATGGTGGTGACTGAGGACATGAGGATGCCCACGGTATCAGCGTACTTCAGCTTGTCGGTCTCCTCGGCGCCTTCATTGTACTCCTTGATGAAGTTGGTGATATAGTCCTTGGACTCGAAATCCACGGCATAGAAATTGATGGAGTCGGGCTTGGCCTTTTCGGCGTCGTCCAGGGTCTCCAGGACGCTGTCGTAGGTGGCGTCGATCTGGGGAGCCATGGAGTAGAGGGTCTCCTCCAGCTGGATGAAGGCGGGATCGTCGGCTGTAAGGGTCTCCAGGAGAGCCACGAAGATCTCCTCGTTGACGGTCATGGTCTTGATGCTCTCGGAAAGCTCGGTATAGATGGCGTTCATGGCCTCCTCGCCCGCCATCTCCATGAGGCCGGGGACGGGGAAGGGGATCTGCTCATTGGCGGGAATGCCCACGAAGGCGCCCAGGACCTGGGTCTGCACGTCCAGGACGGGCAGGAGCTTCGTGAAGTTGTCGGGGGTGATGGTGATGCCGTTCGTGGTCTGGCTCAGGATGGTGCAGAGAGTCTGGAGAGCCGTCCCGCTGACGGGATTGGCCTTGGCGGCGGTCAGCACCGAGTCAAAGATCACGGCTTGCTTGTCAGCAGGCAGGAGCATGAACATACCGATGAAGGATTCGGCGTCGGTGACCTGGATCCGGTCCGAGAACTCGGGGTTGTTCAGGATCTGCTCGGTCATGTAGGCGTAGAACATCTCCATGGTGGCGTCGTCGATCTTGTCGATCAGCTCCCGAATGGTGTCGGGGGTGTAGACGGTGCGCTCGAAGGGCAGACCCGTCAGCACGTTGACGGTGGGGGTCTCCTTCTGCTGGTTGATGACGGCGCTGTTTGCGTTCTTGTCCAGGATATAGTCGGTGAACTCCTTGGTGTAGCCGATGACGCCGCCGATGCTGGTGGCGGTAGCGCCCTCCTTGGGACGGATAATGCCCGCCACCTTCAGTTCCACGCCGTTCTCGTCCACGAAGGTGTTGCGGTCGTAGTCAAAGCTCTCGCGGAGGTCGGTCCAGACGGGCTTTTCCCCGCTGTCGGTGGAATAGGTGCGGCCGCTCTCGGCGTAGAAGTCGGCGGTGGTCAGCAGCTTGAACTTGATGTTCAGAATATCGTCAAAGGTGTAGGGAGGCAGGTCGCCGGTCTCGTACTTGCCCTCCATGAGGTCGGAAAGCTCCTCCTCGATAAGCTCGGGGTCCAGCATACCCAGCATGTAGAGGGTCATCTTGCTGATCTGGTTGTTGGAGCCAACCACCAGCACCACCTCGTTGTAGGCGGTGGGCCAGGCGCCGGCGATGACGTCGTACTGCTGATCCAGAAGCTCGGGGCTGTCGATCATCTCGGTGAAGACATTCATGCCCATACCGCCCATGCTGCTGCCCATTTCCATCAGCTCGGACATACCCGAGAAGGCGCTGCCCATGTGGTCGAAGACCACCCCCATGCCGATCTCACGGGCCTCGGTGATGGGATTGCCGTCCTCGTCGGTGGTGGGGACCATGTTGAAGACCTGGAGCTGATAGTCGTAGGTGTACTGGATATCCGTGATATAGGGCGCCAGCTCCTCCTCGTGAGCCTCCAGGTGCTTCTTGAAGGCCTCCAGGTTGTTCTCCACGGTGGCCGACATGGCGGACATCATGGTGCCCATGGAGTCGTCCACGTAGATCATGCTCATATCCCGCTCCTCCTCGCTCTCCTCGGAGGTGCTGGTCATGGCCTGGAGCATGGCCTGGTAGTCCTGGGTCACGCGGTTGATGGTCAGGGGGAAGGTGGACAGGGTGTCCTCCTGGACGGTCGCGATGAAGATGTTGATACCGTTGGACAACGCCAGGATCAGAGCGATGCCGATGATACCGATGGAGCCCGCGAAGGAGGTCATGAAGGTACGGCCCTTCTTGGTCATGAGGTTGTTCAGGGACAGGGTGAAGGCGGTCCAGAAGGACATGGAGGTCTTCTTCCCCTTCTTGACCTCGGTCTTGCGGACCACCTCCTCTTGAGCCTTGGGGGCCTCGAAGGGCATGGAGTCGTCGATGACCTTACCGTCGCGGAGACGGACGATACGGGTGGAATACTCCTCCGCCAGCTCGGGGTTGTGGGTAACCATGATGACCAGCTTATCCTTGGCGATCTCCTTCAGGATCTCCATGATCTGCACCGAGGTAGCGGTATCCAGCGCGCCCGTGGG
>JAGAIH010000019.1 GCA_017626655.1 Clostridia bacterium
CAGCCCTCGTTCTTGGTGCGGGCGATGTGCTTCTTCATGAGCTCCACCGCCTTGTAGCCGGCGGTAATGTCTACGCCTGCGGCGGCGTAGCTTTCAGACTTGGAATTAGAATGCATGGTATCGTTTTCCTTTCGGTGAAGTTGTTTTGACTGTATGGAGAAGGCCTCAGGCTCTTCTTTTCTTCTTTTTGGCCAGGAGCAGGGGAGCTACCGCAAAGGGTGCTACCGCCGTCAGACCGAGGGCAGAGCCACAGCCCTTCTTGGCGGGCTTGGTCTCGGGGGTGGTGTCGGTGGGCGCGTTGGTATCGGCGGGAACCGTAGTGTCGGCAGGCTCCGAATCCACAGTCTCACTCTCCACGGGCTCTGTCTCGGGGAGGGGCGTCTCGGAGGCTACGAAGGTGTAGCTTCCGCCGCCCACGGTGTAGATAAAGTCACCGCTCATATCCTGGCCCACGTAGGTGACGCCGTCGCCGTCCTTCATGAAGATATCCTTGCCCGACTCGGTGATGCTCTGAGCCGCGGCGAAGGGGATCCTCACGGTGGCGGTGGTGTTGGCGGGCACCTCGATGCTCCAATGGAGGTCGCCGTTCTCCAGCTTCCAGTTGGAGGTAAGCTTACCCACAAGGGCATCGATGGAGGTGTTTGCGTAGGTCAGCCCGCTCTCGATGCCGGGGCGGAAGGTGCTTTGGGCGTAGCCCGCGCCGCTGTTGGTGATGCCGCCCAAGCCCTCGAACATCCAGACGGCGGGGCCGCCGCCGAACATGACGTGGTTCTGGGAATCCCAGAAGCCCACGGGCTGTCCCTCCAGGTGGGAGTGGAAGGTCTCGCCGGCCTTGTCCCAGAACTCCCACAGGGTGGTGGCGCCGTTGTCGATGAGGTAGCCGAAGGAGCATTTCTCGGGGTTGAGGGTCATGTCCATGAGGAGCTTATGCTCGCCCGCCACGCTCAGGGCATCGTAGAGGGACTTGGTCCCCAGCACACCCGTGCGGAGGGTGTAGCCGCTGTTCTCGCTGGCCTTGATGATGGCGTTCAGAGCGTCCTTCCTTCCCTCCTCGGGCACCAGACCGAAGTCCAGGGCCATGGCGTTGGAGGTCTGCACCCGACCGCCGTAGACGCCCGAGCGGACGAACTTCTGCTGGATGGCGTCATAGACCTTTCCCAGGTAGGCATCCAGCTCGCCGTGGTCCTCCCCGATGACCTCCATCATTTCGGAGAGGAGATGGCCGCAGTACCAGAAGTAGGAGGCGGAGAGGAACTCGCGGTTCAGCCTGCCCTCGGCGTTGTCGTAGCCCAGCCAGTCGCCGTAGACGTTGTGGGTGACGATGTAGTCTCCGTCGGGATCAAAGGTCTTGGCGTGCTCGAAGACGCGGAGGAGATCCTTGTAGGACCTTTCGATGTAGTAGGTGTCTCCCGTGGCCATGTACAGCTCGTAGGGGAAAACGAAGTAGGCCGAGGCCCAGGTAATGTCATACTGGGCACCGCTCTCGCCTGTACTGATCACAGGAACCACGATCTCGGGACGGCCATCGGGCTTGATGTCCATGAGCATGGTCTCCAGGAAGGCCTCTGCCACGCCGTAGTCTCCCAGCACCATGGCCGAGGCCTCCTTGATGACCGAGGCATCTCCCAGCCAGCCGTTCTTCTCTCTCTGGGGGCAGTCGGTGTAGTTGCCCATGAGGTTGGAGCGCTGGGACATGAGGTAGAGCTTGAAGACCGTATTCAGCCGCTCATTGGAGGACTCGAAGAAGCCGGTCTGATCCAGATCG
>JAGAIH010000141.1 GCA_017626655.1 Clostridia bacterium
CCGCTGAGGAGACTGCCCCCGCCGAGGAGACTGCCCCCGCTGAGGAACCCACTCCCGTTGTCACCCCCGTGGCGCCTCCCGCCACCGCCTACCGCTGGAGCTACGCCGACCAGGCCGCCCACGACGCTCCCAATAAGGGTAAGGGCGTGGTGGTCTACGCCGCCGTCATGACCGCCGTATTCCTCATCAGCTTCGGCCTTCTGCTGGCCGTCCTGCTGATCGGGGGAGGGAGCGGCCAGTCGGGCATCATCCGCCCCGGCATCACCGAGACCGAGGACGAGGACCTGGCCATCGAGGCCGTGGAGCAGGCCAAGCACTCGGTGGTGGTCATCGAGGTCAGAACCGAGGAGGGCGGCGGTACCGGCACGGGCATCATCATGACCGCCGACGGCTACATCGCCACCAACCACCACGTCATCGAGGACGCCACCAGAATCAAGGTCACCTTCTACGACGGCTCCGTGCTGTACGCCGAGACGGTTGGCTCCTCCGAGATGGACGACCTGGCCGTCATCAAGGTGGACGGCTTTGGCCTCCCCGCCGCTACCTTTGCCCACTCCGACGACTGCTTCGTGGGCCAGACTGTCTACGCCATCGGCACCCCCGCGGGCGCTGACTTCGGCTGGACCACCACCAAGGGCATTATCTCCTACAAGGATCGAGAGGTCAAGATTTACAACGACGATGACGGCACGCTGGAGAAGAAGCTTCGCCTTCTTCAAACCGATGCCATGGTCAACCCCGGTAACTCGGGCGGCCCCTTGGTCAACGCCCGTGGCGAGGTCGTGGGCGTGGTCTCCATGAAGCTGGCCGACGGCTACGAGGGCATCGGTTTCGCCATTCCCTCGGACGGCGCGGTGGAGATCCTGGAGGCCATCATGGAATTTGGCAACGCCGACAACATCAATTCCTCCCTCCACCACAAGCGCCCCATGCTGGGCATCACGGGCGTCTACGTGGACGGCGGCGAGTATTACCTCCCCAACGAGACGGGAGTCAAGCGCCTCACCGAGGAGGAGCTGGCCGACTACGATAAGAGCGAGCTGATCCACCCCGACGTGTCGGGCATCTACATCATGGGCTTCGCCGACGGCATGGACGCCGCCTCCAAGATGGAGGTCGGGGATATCGTCACCGCCGCCAAGAGCAAGGACACGGGGGAGATGGAGGAGATCGAGTCCATGAGCCATCTGTCCGGTATTCTGAACGAGTACTACGCGGAGGATATCATCACCCTGCAAGTCTACCGCGGCAGCGTTTACTCCGAGGTGGACATCGTCCTGTCGGCTCAGCCCGATGAATGACGCCCTTTATGGAAATATGACCAAAAAATAATTGTAAATTCTTTTCTCTTTTTTCAAAGAAGCTATTGCATTTTTCACGCGGATGTGCTATAATATTTCGGTAAGAGTATGCGCGCGTATTTGCGTGTCAATAAGTTTTGGAGGATATAAAAAATGCCTGCTATTGAACTGATTCTCGGCATCGTGCTGGCCGTGATCTCTCTGGGCCTGGTGGTTGCCGTTCTGATGCAGCCCGGTAAGGATAAGCGTCTGTCCGGTGCTATCGCCGGCGGTGCTGACACCTTCTTCGCCAAGGGTAAGGCCGGTAAGTGGGACCAGCTGCTGGGTAAGATCACGGTTGCCATGTGCATCGCGCTCTTCGTGCTGATCCTGGTTCTGTATTGCATCGTCGCGGCCTGAGAACGTCACTCACGACCGCAAAAATGCCCTGCCTGCGGGTAGCGGTATCACTGCGGTAAGAAAAGTCCGTTCCCTGATCGGAGCGGACTTTTCTTATGATCATTTTCCAAATCCTGGAGGTAATCATGAACAATACCCCCCGAAACAGTACGGAGACCCGCCCCGAGGCGGCTCCCGTCCGTCCCGTCAGCGAGACCATGTCGGGCTGGCCTATGGCCCGCTTCAGCTTCCTGTTTACGCCTCGGACAAGCCTGTATATCATTCTGATCATCGCCATCCTGACCTTTGCTCTCATCCTCTCCCTGGTTCTGTTCATCAGCGGACGGGATACCTACTTTGATTTCCCCTCCAAGCCCTCCACCGAGGAGGGAGGCGGCGGTGTAGCCGCTGAGAAGGGAGATTTCCCCTACGCCGACGGCGCAAGCGGCTCCGTCCTGCTCCCCTGGGCGGACCGAGCCAGCATCATCCAGGATGCCGAGATCGACGCCGCCCACGCTGCCCTGGCCGACCTGGCCACGGGCGAGATCATCGCCTCCCGTAAGGCCGACGAGATCATCTACCCTGCTTCCATGACCAAGGTCATGACCCTGATCGTGGTGGTGGAGAATCTTCCCAACGAGGACTGCCTCAAGGACGAGATCACCATCAGCGAGGACATCTACGAGCAGATGAAGGCTGCCGGCTCCTCGGGCATCGGTATGGTGGCGGGGGAGAAAATGACGGTGGAATCTTTGCTCTACGCCCTCATGCTGAAATCCGACGGCATCGCCGCCTGTGAGCTGGCCCGCTACGTGGCGGGGAGCGTGGAGGATTTCGTGGAGCTGATGAACCAGAAGGCCGAGAAGATGGGGCTGTCCAACACCCACTTTGAAAACCCCACGGGCCTGTTCCACCAGAACCACAAGTCCACCGCCCGTGAGATCGCCTCCATCATGGCCTACGCCATGAACATGAGGCTCTGCCGCAAGATTCTCCTGACCCAGTCCTACGTCGCTCCCTGCGTGGGGGCCGACGGGCAGAAGTTCAACTACAACCTGTACCATAACCTCACGGTCACCCAGTTCGAGCGGGTGCCCGTCAATCAGCCCAACACCGTCAAGGTGGCGGCGGGTAAGACAGGCTTTACCGACGAGAGTCTCTACTGCCTGGTCACCTACGCCGAGTCCTCCGACGGCCACGGCTACGTTTGCGTCACCGCTAAGGGCGCGAGCTACGCCACCTGCATCGCCGACTACATCACCATTTACAATACCTACGCCAATCCCTGATAGAAAAAACCGTTGCGTTCACACCGAGCGCAGCGGTCTTTTCGTTTACAGGAGCAGAAGGAACAGGAGCTTGCTGACGATATGCACCCCGGCGTGGGCCAGCATGGCGTAGCCTACGTGGTGCTTGGTGAAGAGCCACCCAAAGCCCAGGGCCAAACCGCCATTGAGTAAGAAGCAGCGGATCAGCAGGACAGGGGTCAGCTCACCGAACAGGACCACGGTAGCGGGGAGGTGTCCCGCGGCGAAGAGGAGAGCGGCGATGAGATTGGCCGCTACAAAGAGCCAAGCGGGAAGCGCCTCGGTGGCAGTCCTTCGACAGAACAGCTTACGGATCACCCACGCAACCAGGGACAGGAAGAACAGGCGGAGCATGATCTCTTCGATGATGCCGCCGTAGAGCAGGGAAGCGATCCAGGCGTCCACGGTCAGGCCCTGCCTGTCACCGTTCAGAATGAGATCACCGCCCACGGCGGGGTCGAAGACGAAGACATCCAGAAGAGCCAAAGCCATACCGCCGATCAGGGAAACGATCACGGTGAAGAGCAGGGGCTGTCTCGTGAGCTTGAAGGGACGGGTCAACCCCAGTCCGTCGGCCAGGATGTAGCCGAAGAAGCCGCAGGAGCAGGCGTAGAGGAGCGTCTGCATCATGGTAATGGCGTAGACCAGCCACATATGCCCCCCTACCTGGGCCAAGGCCGACTCGATCTCCTCTACGGGAATGAAGTCGAATTGGTAGCGAAGGGTAAAGAAGCCGCCCACCAGGGCGATGGGGATGAGGGAGAGGGTGAAGAACAGCGCCCTCTTCCATTTGCTTTGGGTAGAGTCGGGGATCATGCTTGCTCCTCCTTGTCAGCGGCGCTGACGTGGGTCTCCACGCAGTAGCCCTTGTGACCGCAGGCGGGACAGGTCAGCTTGCGGGTGTTGGGGGTATGGGTGGCGCCGAAGAAGCTCCGGAATTTGGGCCTGAATACCTTGTGGCAGGCGGGGCAGATGTAGGCGACCTGCTTGTAGTAGTAGCCCGTCAGCCACAGGCACAGGGCGATCGCCACGGGCATCCCCACGGCGAAGGGCCACCAGATGCCCTCCAGGATCCACAGAAGGACCGTGCCGATCTCGATCAGCTCGGCCAGAACGCCCACGGCGATCATGACCGCTCGCAGCTTGAATAGCTTTTTCTTGTTTTGCATAACGGTGGCTATGTCTCCAATGGATTCAAGGGAGAGAGACTCCACCCCCGCCACCTCGCGGCGCAGGTAAGTGATCTTCTCCAGCTTGTCTTTGCTTTCCTCCAGATTGGCGCGGATCTCCCGCTCCTGCTCGGACAGCAGAAGATCGATGACCATCTCGGGATGCTCCTCCGAGAGCAGATCGCCGATGCTGTTGATGGATAGGCCCAGATCCCGCAAAAAGCAGATCACCCGCATACGCCCCACGTCTGCCTCGGTGTAGAGCCGCCGCCCGCCCTCGGTGAGGGAGGAGGGGATGAGGATGCCTCGGGTATCGTAGTACTGGACGGTACGCACCGACACGCCGCAGAGCTTGGCGATCTCCCCCGTGGTATACAGGCCGTCGGGGTTCTTGATGAGTTCGGACATAGCGTTCACCTCCTTTCAAGGGCTATTATAGCATATTACGCGGCGTCACGAGCAACCCCTTACGCAGGGGGATTTTTTGTTTTGGATACATTTTTTCAAATTTGGGTTTTTGGGGGGAACGGCCTCCGGCGGCTTAAGAACCCTTTTGAAAAAGGGTTCTTAAGAATCTCCTAAAACTTTATGGCAAATACTAAGATCCACCAAGGTAACTGATACCCAAAACCATTGATACACCTTGAAAGGTTACCATAGTAAGCCGAGACCCGTAACCATCTTAGAAACCCCCGCGGGGACCCCTCACCCCACTTTGATATTTGAAGAACGGGGAGACGGGAGAACGATAAACTACAATTTGAAAGTCTATCTCCTCCCTATTATACCACATTTCCCCCCACTTGTAAACCCCCAACCTCCATCCCGCATATCCTGTACCAAAACCGAAAGGAGACCACCACCCATGATCCTTGTCAAGCCCTATGACCGCGAACGCGCCGTCACCTACGCCGAGACCTGGGCCCTCCGCCGTAACCCCCTCTTCCTCAACTTCGCGGGGCGCGGCGGCGACTGTACCAACTTCACCTCCCAATGCCTCCTGGCGGGGAGCTGTACCATGGACTTCACCCCCGACTTCGGCTGGTACTACCGCACCCCCGAGGACCGCGCCCCCGCCTGGACCTCGGTGGCCTTCTTCTACGATTTCGTCACCGAGCAGCCCGTCTTCGCCGGCGAGAACGCGGGCATCGGCCCCTTCGGGCGGGAGGTGCGGGCCAGAGAGATTGAGCTCGGCGACTTCATCCAACTGGCCGATGAGGCGGGGGACTACTACCACACCCTCATCATCACGGGCTTTGAGCCCAACGACATCCTCATCTGCGCCCACACCGACGATGCCCTCAATCGCCGCTTGTCTACCTACAATTACGCCTCCCTCCGCTTCATCCACATCGACGGCGTCCGCATCGAGGTGCCAGACGATATTTGCTTCGAGCCTCTCCTGGAGGGCAGAGCCATTGATGTGGACGATCCCGCCGAAGACGCGGCGCCTCCCGCACCGCAGCCGCCTGCCGAGGGAAGCGTACCTCCCGACGTGCTGTAAGGGGTTCTAATCCCGCCGCCTGTCCCATATAGTGGGGTGTAATCACCCGCTATCGGGAGAGAGGAGGCGACATGAAGACCGTATTCACCACCCAACCCCGTCCATCCGCGGCATCGTCTCCCGCCGCAGTAAAGCCCGCCCGCTTCGTACCCGTTTCCGCTCCGGGCTTTCCCACCGACCTCCTGCCCCCCCGTCTCACCGCCGTGCTGCTGGACGCGGTACGAGGGCAGAGCGGCGCCATCGAGGAGATCCGCCTCCGCGCCGGGCGGAAGGCCTCCCTCACCGTGGGCGGGCGGAATCTCATGACCGAGGCCGTCCTTGCCGAGTCGGATTTGACGGCCATCCTCACCCGTATGTGCGGCGGCTCCCTCTATGCCTACAGCCAGACCATCCACGAGGGGTACATTACCCTCCCCGACGGCATCCGCGTGGGGGTGGCGGGACGCGCCGTCTGCGAGGGTGGGAGGATCATTGGAGTATGCGAGATCACGGCCCTCTGCATCCGCCTCCCCCACCGCTACGGCTCCATGGGCGGGACGGTCTGCCGTCTTCTGCGGAGCCTCAATAACGGTCGCACCTCCCCCCAAGGTATCCTCATCTACGCGCCTCCGGGGGAGGGGAAGACCACCCTGCTCCGCGCCGTGGCGGCGGGCCTGGCGGGAGCGGACGGTGGGACACCTCTCCGCACCGTGGTGGTGGACACCCGGGGAGAGCTGGGCTTTGAGACCGACGGACGGTGCCTGTGCCTGGATGTCCTCCGCGGCTACCCCCGTGCCCGTGGAGTGGAGATCGCCACCCGTACCCTGTCCGCCCAGGTCATTGTCTGCGACGAGATCGGGGACACCGAGGAGGCCATGTCCCTCATCTCCTCCCACCACGGCGGCGTCCCCCTGGTGGCCTCGGCCCACGGCGGGACGGTGGAGGAGATTTTACGGCGCACAGGCATCCGCCTGCTCCACGAATCCCACCTCTTCGGGGCTTACGTGGGCATCCGGCGGGACGGACGCGGTGACTTCACTTACCGCATCACCCCCCGCGACCATGCTGACCGCATCGCCCTGGGGCAGGACACCGAGGGAGCTTCACTTCCCGCAGGAGGCAGCCTGTGATCTATAAAATCATTGGTTCGGTGGTGCTCCTTCTGGCGGGAGGCTATATCTCGGCGGCCATGACCCGCTTCGAGCGTCGCCGCCTGCGGGTGCTGGACGGGTACATTTCCCTCATCTACTACATCAAGGGCCAGATCGACTGCTACGCCATGCCCCTGTCGGATATCCTCGCCCGCGCCGACCCCGCCATCCTCTCCGCCTGTCTGGGTCTGGACTCCTCCGAAGTTCTCCCCCCTCTGCCCATGAACGGTGAGCCGCCCCTTCCCGCCATGGTCAAGGAGAGCCGCCTCTACCTGGAGCCCGAATCCGAGCGCCTCCTCACCACCCTCACGGGTGAGCTGGGCGCCACCTACCGCGCCGAGCAGGTCGCCCGCTGTGACTACTACGTCGCCGCCCTCACCGAGGAGCGGCGAAAGCTTAACGACACCCTCCCCGCCAGACTCCGCGCGACCTGTACGTTGTGCATTTGTTGCGCCATCGGGGCGGCGGTGCTGTTGTGGTGAATCCCCACCCCCAAACACCCCTCCCGCAAGCTCCGTTCCCCTCCGTTGCGCCGAAGGCGCACATCATTTCCCCCGCAGGGGGAACATCATTGGCTCCAAGGGAGCCACTTCATTTGCCGCTCACGGCAACATCGTTTGCGGTCTTGCGGACACAAGTCCGTCAGACCGCGACAGAAAGGATCCCCATGGACATTTCCCTCATCATCAAGGTCGCCGGCGTGGGCATACTGGTCTCGGTAGCGACCCAAATACTCTCCAAGTCGGGACGGGACGAGCAGTCCATGCTGGTGACCCTGGCGGGGATCGTGGTGGTCCTGCTTTTGCTGGTGGACGAGATTGCCCTCCTCTTTGACCGCATCTGCGCGGTGTTCGGATTCTGATGGGCTGGGCCAAGGTGGGCGGTATCGCCCTGACGGGACTGTCGGCGCTCCTCATCCTGCGGGCGTACAAGCCCGAGTGGGCGGCCTTCCTCCGTATAGCTGTGACGTTGGTATCCCTGGGCCTGGTGATCTCCATGGCGGCGACGGCTGTGAGCTACGTCACCGACCTGACCGCCGCCACGGGGGCCTTGGACGGGGAGGCCTGGACCATCCTCCTCAAGGCCTTGGGCCTGGCCTTCCTCACCGAGACCGCCGCCTCGGTCTGCCGTGACAGCGGGGAGGCGGGGCTGGCCACCTGGGTGGAGACGGCGGGAAAGCTGGAGATCCTGCTTCTATCCTTTCCCCTGATCAGCACCGTCCTGGACACCGTGGCCGCGCTCCTGGGGGCGGCGTAAGGAGGGAAGCATGAAACTCCGCAAAGCCCTCTGCGTTCTTTTCTTGATGGGTCTTATAGCCTGGACCCTGACCCTTTCCACCGCCGCGGAGGACGGTGAGGCCGTCACCATGCCCCCCGCCTACGCCGATATGGCGGACAGCCTCCCGCCCGAGATATCCGACCTCCTCCCCGACGGTCTGTTTTCCGAGGACCTGGAGGAAGCCCTCACCGCCACCGCCGAGCTGACTGATTGGCGGTACCTTGTGAACGCCCTGCTGTCCGCCGTAGGCCTGCGCCTGGACGCTATGATGGGGCTCTTCTGCACCCTCGTAGGCCTGATCCTCCTGGCCGCTATAATCAACCGACTCCGCGAGGGGCTGGGGGGCGGCGGGGAAATCTTGGGCTTCTGTCTGCGGCTCACCCTCTACACCGCCATTGTGGTGCAGACCGCGGGCATGGTGGAGACAGTGCGGGTCTTCTATGACCGCCTCACCACTCTCACGGGGGGCATGATCCCTGTCATGGGGGTCCTCTACGCCCTGGGCGGGAACCTGGGCCGCGCCGCCGTGAACGCTGAGCTGCTCATGGTCTTCCTCACGGTCTGCCAGTACGTCAGCGCCACGGTGACGCCCCCCGTCTGCGCCGTGTGTATGTCCTTCTCCCTCATGGACGCCCTGGGGGTCAGACTCACCCTCTCTCCTCTCTGCGACCGCATCAAGAAGTGGTACGCCTCCCTTCTGGGGCTGGTCATGTTCTTGCTCTCCCTGGCTCTTTCCACCCAGTCCGTGCTGGCGGGGCGGGCGGATACCCTGGGGATGCGGGGGGTCAAGTACGCCGTGGGCAACATGATCCCCATGGTGGGAGGAGCGGTGGCAGGGACTTTGTCTACCGTAGCGGCGGGGGTCACCGCCCTGCGGGGGATCTGCGGGGTGTCGGGGATTGTTCTGGTGGCGCTCCTGCTCCTCCCCACTCTCGTGGAGCTGCTCCTGACCCGCGCCATGCTGAACCTCTCGGCAACGGTAGCCTCCATGCTCTCCTGCGACGGGGAAGCCAAGCTCCTCTCGGAGATGGCCTCCCTCTACGGCTACCTGGCCGCCGCGGCATCCATCTGCGCGGTGGTGTTCATCATCGCGCTCACTTTGTTGATCCACAGCGGAACCGCTTTATCATGAATCCGTCTATGAACACCTACATCCTCACCCTCCTCTCCGCCTCCCTGGCCGCCGCCGTGGTGACCCTTTTGTCTCCCAAGGGAGAGGGAGGCCGCCTGGCCGCTCATATCCGCATGGTGGCGGGGCTGTTCCTCCTGGTGGCCCTCCTGGATCCCCTGCGGGCGGGGATCGACCTTCTGCGGGAGGCGGTGGACGGCGACTTGACCGCCCGATTGGAGTCCATGCTCCCGGAGGGGGATAACGATGACTACGACGCTGTCTTTGGGGAAGCCCTCACCTCCGTCAGCCGCGCCGAGGTGGAGGCCTATGCCCGCTCCGCGCTGGAGACGAGCTTTGGCATCCCGCCCGAGGACTGCGCCGTCTCGGCGGTCTGTACCTACGAGGAGGAGATCCTGACCCTTACCGAGCTGCGGATCTCCCTCCGCGGCGCCCACGCCCTTGTGGATCCCCACCCTATCGAGGCTTATTTTGCCGAGCGGTTGGAATGTCCTTGTTATGTGACTGTTGGGTGAGTGCGGTAGTTCTTCAAATTGGGGTTTGTCGGGGGAGCGGCCTCCGGCGGCTTAAGGACCCTTTTGAAAAAGGGTCCTTAAGAATCTCCTAAAACTTTCAAAAGAGTCATATATTGGGTTCAAGTTGCTGAGGCCAAAATACATTGATACAGCTTGAAAGTTTAAACTATACGAACCGAGACCCGTAACCATCTTAGAAACCCCCGCGGGGGCCCCTCACCCCACTCTGTTATTTGGGGGAACGTGTGGCTAACACACCGAAAAAACCCAATTTGAACCATAAACGAAAGGAGCCTCCCATGACCGACACCTACCAACAGCCCCCCGCCCAGCGGTGCGTCACGTCCATGAAGAAGAGCGGCAAGCTGGCCGTCGCCCTGGTGGGGATCGCTTTGGGCGCCCTTCTGCTCTTTTTCGGCAACCGAGCGGGGAAGGATACGGCCGACCC
>JAGAIH010000142.1 GCA_017626655.1 Clostridia bacterium
CGTCAACGACTCCGTCCTGGAGTCCGCCCGTCTGGACGGCGCGAAGGAGCTGAAGATCTTCTGGGTCATCGCCATGCCCATGGTTAAGCCCGCATGGTTGACTCTGATCATCTACTCCTTCCAGGGTCTGTGGAACGCAGGCGCGTCCATGTACATCTATTCCGAGCAGTACAAGTCCTTCAACTACGCGATCGGTCAGATCCTGGCCGGTGGTATCAAGCGTGCGGGCGCAGGTGCTGCATCCCAGGTGATCATGATGCTGGTCCCCATCATCATTTTCGTCATCTCCCAGTCGAACATCATCGAGACGATGGGTTCCTCGGGTATGAAAGACTAATCAGGAGGTATATATAATAATGAAGAATTTGAATAAGATTCTCTGTACCTTCTGCGCCATTCTGATGGTCCTGACCGCCTTCTGCGCCACCGCAAGCGCCGGTTCGGCCTATCAGACCTACGTGTACGATGTGTACGGCGAGGCACTGTATTCCCCCGATGCCTACACCGCCATCAGCTCGGTCGGCTCGGACTACATGGGCCTGGAGCTCCCCATCGAGAACCCCGGTGACATGGTCACCGACGAGGCCCAGAACGTCTACATCGCCGATACCGGTAACAACCGTATCGTGGTGCTGGACCGTTACTATAAGGTCAACTTCACCATCTCCGAGTTCTCCAACGACCAGGGCGTTCCGGATAAGCTCACCGCTCCCCAGGGCGTGTTCGTCTCCGAGCCCAACGAGAAGTACGACAAGCTGATCTGGGTCTGCGACACCGGCTCCAACCGTATCGTGGTCTTCGATGAGTTCGGTAACTTCCAGCGCATCGTCGAGGAGCCTGAGTCCTCCCTGTTCGATCAGGATTCGGTCTATAAGCCCGTGGCTATGGCCGTGGACGCCTACAACCGTCTGTACGTGGTGTCCTCCACCACCTACCAGGGTATCATCGTCATGACTGACGAGGGCGAGTTCACCGGCTTCATCGGCGCCCAGGCCGTCCAGATGTCCGCGTGGGAGATCATCTGGCGCCGCTTCCAGACTAAGGAGCAGCGCGAGGCTTCTGAGCAGAAGGTCTCTACTGAGTTCAACAACATCACCATCAACAAGAACAAGGGCCTGGTCTACGTCACCACCTCTACCATCGACGAGGCCGCCGTCTCCGGTGCCATCACCGGTAAGGATAAGTCCGGTACCAACTCCCCCGTCAAGCTCCTGAACGCCAACGGCTCCGAGATCATGAGACGTAACGGCTTCTGGATGCCCGCCGGTGAGATCGACTTCTCCAGCCGCTCCACCGACGAGATCACCGGTGTCTCCACCATCATCGATGCCGCCGTGGGTCCCGAGGACACCTGGTCCATCATCGACGAGAAGAGAAACCGTATCTACACCTACGACTTTGACGGTAACCTGCTGTTCGCCTTCGGCGACAACGGTACCATGCTGGGTAACCTGGGCTCCATCGAGGCCATTGCCTACCAGGGCGAGACCATGCTGATCCTGGATAAGACCAACGATAACATCACCGTCTTCCAGCGCACCGAGTACGGCGATATCCTCCTCCAGGCCATCGCCGCCGAGTCCACCCAGGACTTCGACCTGGCCATCAACCTCTGGACCGACGTTCTGAAGCGTAACTCCAACTTCGACTCCGCCTACGTCGGTATCGGTCAGGCTATGTACCGTAACAAGGATTACGCTAACTCCCTGACCTACTTCGAGTCGGCCTACGACACCGATAACTGGTCTAACTCCTACAAGGAGTTGCGTAAGGAGTGGATGTCCACCTACTTCCTGCTCATGCTCCTGATCATCGTCGCCATCATTGTGGTGGTCATGCTCTTCTTCAAGTGGATGGGCAAGATCAACAAGCGCGTGGCAACCTCCGGTAAGAAGCGTACCTTCGGTCAGGAGATCGCCTACGGCTTCCACATCATCTTCCACCCCTTCGACGGCTTCTGGGATCTGAAGCACGAGAAGAGAGGCTCTGTCCGCGGCGCCATCTTCTTCATCGTTCTGGCTATCGCCACCTTCTACTACCAGGCCATCGGCCAGGGCTACCTCCTGGATCCCTACGCAAGCCTTGCATCCGTTTGGGCACAGGTCTTCGGCGTTCTGGTCCCCCTGTTCCTGTTCGTGCTGGCTAACTGGTGTCTGACCACCCTGTTCGAGGGCGAAGGCAGCTTTAAGGATATCTTCGTGGCCGCCGGCTACTGCCTGTTGCCCATCCCGCTGCTGATCATTCCCACCACCATCTATTCCAACTTCTGCATCACCACCGAGACCGATATCATCGGTTTCATCAGCAGCTTCGCCTTCATCTGGCTGGGCCTGCTGCTCTTCTTCGGCACCATGGTCACTCACGACTACTCCATGGGTAAGAACGTGATCACCGTCCTCGGCACTGTTGTCGGTATGGTCTTCATCATGTTCCTGGCCGTTCTGTTCACTACTCTTGTCGGTAAGATCGTCGGTCTGATCACCAATATCGTTGACGAGATTCAGTACAGACTATAACGCAAATAGGAGAATACAATGATGAATTTTAGAAAACTCATGTCACTCTTCTTGGCTGTTCTGATGCTTTGCGGCGTGTTTGGAAGCTTTTCCGTGATCACCGCATCCGCAGCAGAGGCGACCGAGGAGACCACGGGAGATGAGGACGAGGTCCTGATCGAGGATTATATCTCGACGATCTACGGCTCTCCCGAGGATAAGCTGGCAACCATGAAGCTCAAGACCACCAAGGGGAACTACTCCATCTACGCAGATGAGAAGTCCGGTGAGGTTGCCGTCAAGGACCTGGCTACAGGTCAGATCCTGTTCACCAACCCCTACGACATCGGCGTGTCCACCGCGTCCGATAGCGTCAAGAATCAGATCCTCTCCCAGATCATCGTTAAGTTCACCGAGAACGGCCGTGAGCGCGAGTACTCCTCCTACGAGTATGCCGCACTCCGCGACCAGATCAAGGTCAAGAACATCAAGAACGGTATCCGTGTGGAGTACACCATCGGTCGTGAGGAGGCCAGACGTCTGGTCCCCCGCCGTATGGAGAAGGAGCGCTTTGAGACCATGATCCAGGCGCCCATGGAGGAGTACTACGGCGTTTCCTATGAGGACGCCAAGAAGTTCAAGGACGAGTCGGGCCACCCCCTCCAGTCCGCCTCCTTCTACCTCTGCAAGCAGATGTCCTACTTCGTTTACAAGGATCTGGATGAGTGCTCTTCCGACCGTCTGAAGGAAGACCTGCTCGATTCCTTCCCCATCGTCAGCAAGTACGATATCTACGTCCTCGATCCCACCGCGAACATCGTGGAGATCGAGAAGATCGAGGAAGTCATCAAGACCGCTTGTCCCAACTACTCCTACGAGGAGATGGACTACGACCACATGATGACCGAGTACACCAGCGATGAGGAGAACCCTCCCGTCTTTAAGATGGCTCTGGAGTACACCCTCGACGCCGATGGATTCACCGTGCGTATGCCCGCCAACGGTATCCGCTTCAACGAGTCCAAGTTCCAGCTGACCAATGTCAGCATCCTCCCCTACATGGGCGCCGGTAACAACGCCTATGAGGGCTACACCTTCTACCCCGACGGCTCGGGCGCCCTGTTCGCCTTCGAGGATCTGGCCGACCAGAACACCTACTCTGTGGCCTCCAAGATCTACGGCACCGACTACGCTTACCATAAGCTGACCGGTACCTACCAGCAGACCGTCCGTTACCCCGTCTTCGGTATCGTTGAGACCGCCCGCTACTACGACTGCGTCGCGGACGACGAGGCCACCGGCGAGATGAAGACCACCACCGTCAGCGGCGTTATCTACGACGGCGTTATGAAGGCTATGGAGGAGTCCAACTCCGCCGCCCCCGTCTACAAGCAGTTCGGCGCTCTGATTAACTCCGCTGATATCACCGAGCGTACCGAGAGCCGTGGCTTCGTGGCCATCATCGAGGAGGGCGATGCCCTGACCGAGCTGGTCAACTACCACGCCGGTGTCCTGTCTCCCTACGACACCGTCCAGATGAACTTCAACCCCCGTCCTAAGGACTCCTACAACGTGGCAGACGCCATCTCGGTCGGTACCAACAGCGAGTGGACCGTCGTTTCCAACCGTAAGTACGTTGGTAACTACAAGATCCACTACGTCATGCTGGCTGACGAGGAGATCGCTGCCAAGAAGCAGCTGAAGGCTGACGAGTGGTACGAGTCTTCCTGGTTGGGCATGGCTAAGGCCTACCGCGACTACCTGGAGAACAAGGGCGTCCTGTCTCCTCTGACCGCCGAGCAGACCTCCTCCGATATCCCCCTGTATATCGAGGCCTTCGGCGCTATGGAGGTCATTGAGAAGATCGCCTCCATCCCCGTTGAGGTCATGAAGCCCCTGACCTCCACCGAGGACGTCATCACCATGTACGAGGAGCTGTCCGGTAAGGGCGCTACCAACATCAACTTCAAGCTGACCGGTTACGCCAACGGCGGTATGTACGCCACCGCTCCCAAGAAGCTGAAGTGGGAGAAGGCCGTCACCAAGGATATGTCCATGCAGGAGCTGCTGGACTACGCCGCCTCCGTCGAGAACGGCACCATGGGCCTGTACCCCGACTTCGACTTCGCTTACATCAGCTCTGATACCATGTCGGATGGCTTCTCCAGAAGAAAGCACTCCATCCGTACCATCGACGATCGTATGACCTATAAGCGCGACTGGATCCCCACCCAGCAGAGATACGGTGGCATGTTCCAGATGATCGTCTCCCCCGCTTACTACGAGAACTTCTACGTGAAGTTCATGGAGAACTACCTGGAGCTGAACAACCTGACCGGTATCTCGGTCGGCTCCCTGGGTAACGCGCTGAACTCCGACTTCGACGAGGATGAGCCTTACAACCGCGAGGATGCCAAGGCCTTCACCGCCAAGGCTCTGGAGTACATCACCGGCAAGGATGAGAGCGAGCTGCAGGTTATGGTCGAGGGCGGTAACGCCTTCACCTGGAAGTACGCCGACCACATCCTGGGCGCCGCCCTGGATTCCTCCCGTTACATCAAGGCCAGCTACAGCGTTCCCTTCATCGGTGTGGTCCTCCACGGCTACACCAACTTCACCGGCACTCCTCTGAATATGGAGGGTGACGTGAACTACGCCAAGCTGAAGGCCATTGAGAACGGCGCCGCCGTGTACTTCACTCTGTCCTATCAGAACACCCAGAAGCTGAAGGAGGACTTCTTCCTCAACCAGTACTACTCTGTCCGTTACGACATCTGGTTCGACGACGTTGTGGAGATCTACAACCAGCTGAACACCGAGATGAAGGACGTTCAGAACAAGCTCATCATCGACCACCAGTTCCTGACCGGTATGCGTGTGCCCGATATCGATGAGCTGGATCGCGACCTGACCACCGAGTTCGAGTCCGTCCTGGACTTCCAGAACAACAAGGCCGAGTACGAGGCTAAGCAGAAGGCTGAGGCCGTCGCTGACGCCCGTGACCAGATCGCCTCCGTCGAGGTCGCCGCCGGCCGCTTCGTCAAGGACTGCGTGACCTACTACAGCGGTATCTCCGGCGCTGCCTACATGTACGTCACCGGTGACCGTTCCTTCGAGCGCCGTCTCGCCTCCTACGTCGAGGCCAAGGCCGCTTACGACGCCGTCATGGCCGAGTATGAGGCTGCCGACGAGGCAGGCAAGAAGGAGATGGAGCCCATCGTCTCCACCGCCGAGGCTACCGAGAAGCAGGCTCTGGGTCAGCTCAGAACCTACATCCGTAACGTTGGCCGCGCGATCGTGACCATCGAGAATGAGTACGCCGCCCTGACCCAGCTCCTGGAGGATGCAAAGGCCGGTAAGCTGCTCATCAACAACACCGAGGGCTGCCCTCAGTCCATCATCAACGAGATCGAGCTCCAGCTGGCCAACACCGAGAAGCTCATGGAGACCACTCTGGGCGTCAAGTTTAACATGACCGTTGATAAGGCCGAGGTCGATACCTTCCTGTACACCCACATCTCCACCCTGATCTTCTCCTGCTACGGTGAGGCCAACCACACCAGCGCAGGTATCGTCGGCAAGGCAGAGAACCTGTACAAGATGCTCTCCGCCGAGGACTACGGCCTGCTCATGAGCGAGCTGGATATCCTCCGCTACCTGGCTGCCAACAAGGATATGACCGACGATCAGCTGATCGCCAAGTATGGCCTGAAGGCTGACAAGTCCTCCGTGGACGGTCTGATCCTCTTCATCAAGGAGCTGCTGGGCGAGACCTACAGCTTCGATCCCATCATCGCTAACATGGACGGCGGTATCGAGGACAACATCCGCGACTACTTCGTCTCCCTGCTGTACTCCCAGATCACCAACCTGTCCGCAGGCTCCGTGGTCCCCGCTCTGAACTTCGTTCCCACCCGTATCAACGATAAGGGCCGTATCGTTCCCAACACCGCCAACATCAACAACGTCGTCAAGCTGATCGACGACGAGATCAAGGCTGTGCTGACCGGTCCTAAGGGCGTTCTCTACAACATCGAGAACGGCGACTACACGCTCTCCAAGTACTTCACCGAGGAGCAGATGGAGAAGCTCATCGACGCCGGCGTCAAGATCATCAACGAGAACATCCGTACCGAGCAGAACATCATCCCCGCCGAGAAGGCTGTTGAGTACGCGACTCCCGATACCATGAGAGCCGATCTCCGCAACTACATCGAGAGCTCCTACTACCGCGCTGCCATCGACGAGATCACTCCCGCCGACGCAGGCGACGTGACCCTCCAGGTCATCACCGTCTCTACCCAGACCAGCGCCAGCATCGACCTCCTGGTCAGCCTCCGCGCCGATGCCTACGAGTTCGGAGAGGAGACCAAGTACGAGGATATCGTCAAGGCTATGAAGGCTGACACCGAGTTGCAGGCTCTCCTGGACGGCATCAACGATTCCGTCAAGGGCGCTTACGGCGACGTCCGTCCTCAGCTGGAGAAGGCATTCCTGAAGGCCTTCGCTACCAAGGTCCTGGGCAAGGATAAGGCTCCTACCCTGGAGAACGCTTCCTACGACGTCGAGGACGCCGAGGGCAACAAGACTACCTACAAGCTCCGCGACGAGGCTCTGGAGATCCTCTCCAAGCTGACCGCTACCTCCACCGTGGACGAGGCCGAGGCCATCGTCGCTGAGATCGTCACCCTGCACGACAAGTACATCGAGTCCCTCGACGAGGGCTACGATCCCACCGCCGACGTCAAGAATTACGTCTACTACAGCTTCCTCGCTCTCATGAGAGACCAGGTCCTCAAGGAGATCGACAACTACTTCTACGACGCCCAGATGGCTAAGATGGACGCTACCATCCGCGCCAAGGTTGCCGAGAATGTCGAGTCCATCAAGGCTAAGCTCCCCGCCGAGTACACGGTTTACGACATCTACGCAGAGGTCGCGAGCATCCTGGGTGATTCCGAGAACAACGTCAACGACTTCGTCGACGCCGTTGCCTCCGAGGTCACTCACTCCGCCGAGGGCAAGTTCAGCACCGAGGACGACATCCTGGCTTACTACGCATACCTGCTCTTCAACTCCTTCGAGGGCTACGATCTCTCCGAGAAGCCTACCCTCTCTGTTGAAGGTAACGCCACCAAGGTCAACAACGCGCTGAAGATCCTGGACGCTGATTTCGAGGATCGTCTGCCCCTGCTGCTGGCCCAGGCCAAGGCGAACACCAAGCGCGGCTTCCTGCCCAACTACAACATCCGCGCCATGTTCACCGCTGAGGAGTACGAGGCACTCGGTAACGAGCTGGTCTCTGCTCTGATCAAGGCTAAGTTCGCTGAGGAGTCCCAGCGTGAGACCCTCCTTCCCGAGACTCTCCGCTACCTCGAGTACTGCTACTACACCGCAGTCCTGGAGCAGCTCTCCGCTGACGAGCTTCCCAAGTTCCACGTCTCCGAGATCTACGCCGGTACCCTGAGCGACGCCGCTATGGGTCTGAAGGATCTCATGTACTTCTTCGTCACCGCTTACTCCGACCTCACCGAGGAGCAGATCGACGCTCTGATCGAGCCTCCCAAGGGCCCCGGCACGGGTGATGACGATGAAGACGAGGCTTCCCGCTACCTGTCCGATGACGGTCGCATCGTGTCTGTTACCTACGGTACCAAGAACGCTGACGGCAGTTATTCCGCTTACAAGACTTTCATCCTGAACTACAACAACTTCTCGGTGAACGTTGAGTACGGCGACGTCACGTACACCATCCCTGCATATGGTTACGTGGTCGTAATGCACTGATGCGGACTAAGAAAGAAAGAGAGGTAACATTACTATGACCAACGAAGCGAAGCTTCAACAGACGGTCAGCGCGCCTAAGACCAAGAAGCGCAAGGTTGCTTCCTTGGACAAGAAGAAGGCCCGCGCCGGCTGGGTATTCGTTCTGCCCTTCGTCATTGGTTTCCTTCTCGTTTACCTGCCTATCATCTGGAACTCCATTTTCATGAGCTTCCATAGCCTCCATATTGTAACCGGTGGTGGTTACACGCTGGAGTTTGTAGGCCTCGAGAACTACAGTGACGCCCTGTTTGAGGATCCGCTCTTTGTTCAGACCCTGATCACGGGTCTGAAGGAGCTGGCCTTCGACGTTCCCGCAATCCTGATCTTTTCCCTGTTCATGGCCGTTCTTCTGAACCAGAAGATGGCCGGCCGTGCCGTTTTCCGTGCTATCTTCTTCATCCCCGTCATTCTTTCCACGGGTATCATGGAGTCCATCGAGGGCCAGAACATTCTGGGTACCATGATGGAGGGTAGCGACAGTATTGACGGCTCGGAACAAAGTGCCGCCAGCGAGATCGTTTCCGTCATGGATATCGAGCGTCTGTTCTACTCCATGAAGATCGGTAAAGAGCTGGTCGAGTACGTCGTTAAGATGATCAACGAGATCTATGACATCGTCAACCGTTCCGGTGTTCAGATGCTGATCTTCCTGGCCGGTCTCCAGTCCATCTCTCCCGCTATTTATGAGGCTTGCCGTATCGATGGTTGTACCTCTTGGGAGACCTTCTGGAAGATCACCTTCCCCATGATCAGCCCCATGATCCTGGTCAACGCCGTGTACACCATCATTGACTCCTTCACCACCGATTCCAACTCGGTCATGAAGTACATCAACCAGGTGTACCAGGGCTCTGACGGACAGGTTCTCTCCTCCGCCATGGCGTGGATGTACTTCCTGATCGTTATGCTCATCCTGGCCGCGGTCGCCGGTATCTTCTCGGCATTCGTCTTCTACCAGAAACGTGATTAAGGAGGTATAGAAATGGATACGAATATGCAAAATACACCCAAGATCACGAAAGAGTCCAAGAATAAGATCCGCGTTGAGTTTGAGCGTACCCCTCTGAAGGAGAGACTGAAGGCCAAGTTCCTGAACCTCTACTTCTTCCAGCAGGTTGCCTGGATCATCTTCCGTATGGTCCTGCTCGTGGGTATCTCCTACGTGGTCCTGTTCCCCTTCATCTCTAAGATCGCCGGTTCCTTCATGTCTCCCGAGGACTTCGTGGACGTGACGGTCCGTCTGATCCCCAAGAACTTTACCCTGGATATCTACAAGGCCGTCCTGTTCGAGCTGGATTACTGGGAGGCATTCGCCAACACCCTGCTGATCTCCCTGCTCTGCGGTCTGCTCCAGACCTTCGTCTGCTGCCTGATCGGTTACGGTCTTGCCAAGTTCCGCTTCAAGGGTAACAGCATCGTCATGCTGCTGGTCATCCTGACCATGATCGTGCCTCACCAGACCCTGCAGCTCTCCATGTTCATGCACTTCCGTTACTTTGACGTTCTGGGCATCCTGTCCTTCCTCAGCGGCGGAGCCAGCATCGGCTTCATGCCCGACGGCTTCAACGAGATCCTGGCAGGTATCCAGATCTTCAAGCTGGACGACTTCGCTCTGCCTCTGACCAACACCTACTGGCCTCTGGCGATCCTGTCGGCAACCGGCCTGGCATTCAAGAACGGTCTGTACATCTTCCTGCTGCGCCAGTTCTTCACCGGCGTGCCGGATGCTCTGGAGGAGTCGGCTTACATCGACGGTTCGGGCGTGTTCCACACCTTCTTCACCATCATCCTTCCTCTGTCGATCCCCATGATGGTCACCGTCTTCATGTTCTCCTTCTGCTGGCAGTGGATGGACGACTTCTACACCGAGCTGTTCTTCACCACGTCCAAGATCACCCTGATGCCCGACATCGTGGAGGTCCCCACGTCGCTGAAGACAGACTACGCGGGTCAAAATATGTACTACGCGGCAATCCGCAACACCTGCGGTCTGTGTATCATCGCTCCCCTGGTCATCCTGTACTGCTTCGGCCAGAACTTCCTGGTCCAGGGTATCGAGCGCTCCGGTCTGACCGCCGAGTAATGTCTGACGGATGGTTGGGGCTTTGCCCCAATCCCCACAAACCCCTTTGAAAAGGGGTTTGATTCCTAAACTGAAAAAGGCTGTCGCTCCCATATGGGAGTGACAGCCTTTTTGGGCTTATAGAAGCATACCTTGAGGGGTATGCGGGGATCGGGGTAAAGTCCCGGGCCGTAGAGATCTGTCGGTGGTAATGGGGAGGTCAAGTCTCCAGTTGGCGACCAAGGAATCCCGCGGCGGTCTGAATGAGCTTGGCCTCAATGTCAAAGGCCAGGCGGTCGGTGTTGTCCCCCTCCAGGGGCTTGGCGGAGACCACACAGCCTACGATATCCCCCTCGCTGATGATGGGCATGGCGCAGCTGACCGTGTGGGAGCCGCCGTCGCGGATGATGTTGCGGGGCTCGGTGTCGCCGTTGTTGGCGTAAAAGGCGCGGCTCTCCATGATATGCTCCAGGGCCTCGGAGAGGGACTTTTCGTGGTACTCCCGCTTGGAGATCCCCGCGCAGGCGATGACCGAGTCGCGGTCGCATATGGCCACGGACAGGCCGCAGGTCTTGTGAAGGGTCTCGGCGTACTGCCCCGCAAAGGAGGCCAGCTCGCCAATGGGGGAATACTTTTTGAAGATGACCTCCCCCTCGCGGTCGGTGTAGATTTCCAGGGGATCCCCCTCGCGGATCCGCATGGTGCGGCGGATCTCCTTGGGGATGACGACACGGCCGAGGTCGTCGATGCGTCGAACAATTCCGGTAGCTTTCATGGTAACGGAGTCCTTTCTGATGTTACTTACTGTATGCGAACGGCGGCGCGGGATCCGCCACCGAATGGTGCATGACGGCGGGCAGGATTCTGCCTCGTATGGGTATTATTTGAAAAAACGACAAGGTTTATACCCCGCGGGCGAAAAATCTTCCTTGACAGAGCCCTCCACTTTTGGTATAATAAAGAAAAAAGGGAGGTACACCCCCATGAACGAGACAATGCAGACCATCCTCACCCGCCGCTCCATCCGTGCCTTCAAGCCCGATATGCTCCCCCGCGAGACCATCGACGCCATCATCGAGGCGGGCCTCTACGCCCCCAGCGGCATGAACACCCAGAATACCGTCATCATCGCCATCACCGACAAGGAGACCCGCGACCGCCTCTCCCGCGATAACGCCGCGGTGATGGGCTCGGATCGCGATCCCTTCTACGGCGCCCCCGTGGTGCTGGTGGTCCTGGCCGAGAAGGGAAGGAGGACTTACGTCCACGACGGCGCCCTGGTCATGGGCAATCTCATGCTGGCCGCCCACGCCCTGGGTGTGGGGAGCTGCTGGATCCACCGCGCCGCCGAGACCTTTGCCATGCCCCATTGGCAGGAGTTCCTCGTCTCCCTCGGTCTTACGGGGGACTACGAGGGCATCGGTAACTGTATCCTGGGCTATACCGACGGCGACGAACCCCAAGCTCCCGCCAGACGGGAGGGCCGCGTCTTCTACGCCGATTAAAGACAAACAAAAAGAACGGTGTCATCCATGCGGATGACACCGTTTTCAAATGAATGGAAGCAGATCAGTTTGCGGGGGCCTCGGTGGTAGCCTCGGTGGTGGTATCCTCCACGACCTTCAGGCAGTCGTTGCTGACATAGTACTGCTTGATCTCCACCTTGGCGTTACCCTCGGCGTCGGTCTCGGTCTCGGAAACCACCTCGAAGAAGATGCGGCTCCACTTCTCGCTGACGGCCACGCGGGTGACCTTGGTACCCTTCTTCAGGCTTCCGCGGACAGACAGGTTGCTGGCGGTAGAGGGGTAGGAACGGACGTTGACGGCCTCAACGGTGATCTCCACCTCTTCCTCCACGTCGGTGTAGCCTTCCAGAGCGGCGGCATCGGCGGCGACGGTCTTGGCGATGTAGCACTCCTTGTCCTCGCCGTCCACGGGGTAGGTGATGCGGTACCAGTTCTCGCTCTCACCGGTGACGTCCAGGATCTTGCCCTCGGAGGGCCAGCCCACGCCGTTGTTCTCGGCGATCACGGTGCTGGAGCGCACGGTGGCGGTGTAGGTGAAGACCACGACCTTCTTGGTCACGTCCACGAAGGTGGGATCGGTCTCGCTGGGATCAAAGGGATCGGTCACAGGCTCCTGAGTGGGGATATCGGTGACGTCGTTACCGTTCTCGTCGGTACCGATTACGATGTAGCTATCCTCGGGGGTGTTTCCGGAGTCGGTGGTATCATCACCGGTGCCGGGCTTGGTGCAGGCAGTCACGCTGGCAACCAGAAGACCTGCCAGAAGCAGGGCGAGCAGTTTCTTGTTCATGGTTTTTTCCTCCTGTATGTTTGTATTTTCCACGTATGCGAGTCAGGCAAAATACGATCTCCAATGGCTGAAAATCCCTTGCCCAAACACAAGATATGCTTTGTTACCTTATATTATAGCACAAGATATCGGGGTTGTCAAGGTTATGAAGGGGAAAAATGAAAATAATTTGTGAACAATCGAGAAAGCCCGTGAAACTTGCTCCGCATCCCTTGAAACACCTTGTCGGGTATGGTATAATAATGGTAAAAGACCGACTCTGCGGAAAGGAGATACCGCCATGAAACCCTCCGCTATCCAACGGCTATGGACAGACCCGACCCTGCTCCTGTCTCCCGACTTTTTCAGCATGAGCTATATCCTCTTCCAAACCGACGGCGACCCGGGCCGCGTAGTGGCCGCCCGCGTGCCGGATGTTCACACGATCCGTGTGGGTTCCAACCTCCTCGACTGCCTGGAGCTTTCGGAGGAGGCCCTGGCCTATATCATCGAAAAGCGGGAGGCCACCCGCCCACTCCTGGTTCTGTCCGAGCTGGGGCTGGGCATCCTCTGGAATCGCTACACCCTCTCGGCGGGGCTGGGGCTGTACCTCCACGTCCACGCCAATCCAACCTCGGCCGCCCGTCTGATCAACAGCATGGGATGCCCCGCGGGTTTGCTCATATCCAAGCGTGTGCGCGGGATGGGCTCTGCCGTCACCGCCAAGGACGAGCGATCCTACCGTCCCTTGATGGAGGCCTGTGAGGCCATACAGAATACGCCGCCCTCCCTGTTTCCCGTGGATGATCACCGCCGTGTGTCCCTTGCCGATCTGCGCGAGACGGTGCGCCGCATGGCCGCCTTCGTGGGCTGTGACCTTTCCTTTACCCTCCGCCGCAAGCACCCCGGCGATTCCATCGCTCTCCATGCCCGCGTAGGCTGTTACCGTCCCCTCCTGTTGGAGGCGGTTCTCCTTTGCCTGCTGACCGAGATCCGCAACCGATCCGCCACCCGCGGCGGGGTCTGTTGCCTGGAGCTGCCCGACGAGACAAGCCACGGGGGACTGACCGTCACTCTGCGCTATCCTGTTCTCCCCTCCGCCCCGCCGCTAAGTCGAGCCCCTCATACCCAATTGGTCAGCGCCGCCGCCCTGGCGGGCCTAGATCTGTATGATTTTCCCGACCTCATCCAACCCCGAGAGGAGGGCGATCTGCCCCTTCAGAGCATCCTTCTGGATTGGCTCTACGATCCTACCCTCCTGCCCACTGCCGACCTCAAGGCCCGCCTCGATCTCCTCCATACCGAGGCTACCCGCCCCGCATACGAGGGGGAGGAGATCCCACTCCCATAAAGAAAACGGCTGCCGCTCGCTTGCGGTAGCCGTTTTGTGATGATGGGATCAGAACAGGGGAGGCAGGATGCCGAAGTAGGCCAGAGCGCCGATGACGACGACCTGCAGCACGAAAATCACGGGAATACCCACCATGAAGGACACGTGCTTGGTCTTGTGGCGGATGAGGTGCATGGTGACGTACATAGCCACCGAGCCGCCGACAGCCGACCAGATGAACAGGGACTTCTCGGGGATGCGGAGCTTGACGTTGTTGCGCTTGGAGATCTTCTTGTCGTAGATGCAAACCACGATGGAGCAGATGGAGACCACGATGATGTAGGCGAAGAAGATGAGCCAGAACAGATGAATGGGCAGATCGGGCATGGAAACTCTCCTTTCTTGAGTGCGGAACTCTATGTAAGGGCGCATGACACGCCCTTATCATCGATCCTTGGACAGGCATTACTTCTTGGCGTTGTCCTTGAGGGAGACCACCTGATTGTAGGTGTTCTCATTCTTGGTGTCCTTGCAGAAGTAACCGAAGCGGACGAACTGGAACTTCTCGCCGCCCTCGGCTGCCTCCAGGGAAGGCTCTACCATGGCGCCCTCGATCTTGGTCAGGGAGTTGTCGTTCAGGAAGTCCAGGTAGGTCTTACCCTCGGGGACGTCAGCGGTGTTCTCAATGTTGAACAGGCGGTCGTACAGCATCAGCGTGGTGGGCTTGGCGTACTTGGCGGAGAGCCAATGGATGGTACCCTTGACCTTGCGGCCGTCCACGGGGTTGCCGTTGCCCGTTTCCAGATCAGCGGTGGCGTGGATGCACTTGATGGAGCCGTCCTCGTTCTTCTCAATGGCTCCGCACTTGATGATATAGCCACCCATGAGGCGGACCTCACCCTCGGGCTTGAGGCGGAAGAACTTGGGCGGAGGCACCTCGGCGAAGTCATCGGCGTCGATGTAGACCTCGCGGGTCATAGGCACCTCGCGGGTACCCAGCTCGGGCTTCTGGGGATGGTTGGGGAGGGTAATCATCTCCTCCTTGTCGGCGGGGTGGTTGTCGATGACCACCTTGATGGGGTGGGCGATGGCCACGCGGCGGAGGGCGTTCTCGTTGAGATCGTCACGGACGCAGGCCTCCAGCTGGCGCACGTCCACGGTGTGGTCGGTGTTGGTGACACCCGCCTCGCGGACGAAGGTGAACAGGGCGTTGGGCGTGTAGCCGCGGCGGCGCAGACCCTTCAGAGTGGGCAGACGGGGATCGTCCCAGCCGTCCACGTAGCCCTCCTCCACCAGCTGGCGGAGGTAGCGCTTGGACATGACGGTGTAGGTGATGTTCATGCGGCCGAACTCCCACTGATGGGGCTTCTGGGCAAAGCCGATCTTGTCCACCACCCAGTCGTAGAGGGGTCTGTGGTTGCGGAACTCGCTGGAGCAGAGGGAGTGGGTGATGCCCTCCAGGGCGTCCTGGATGGGGTGGGCGAAATCGTACATGGGGTAGATGCACCACTCGTCGCCCTGACGGTGATGGTGGATGTGCTTGATGCGGTAGATGACGGGATCGCGGAGGTAGGGGTTGTCCGAGGAGGGGTCGATCTTGGCGCGCAGGGTGTGGGCGCCGTCCTCGAACTCGCCGTTCTTCATGCGCTCAAACAGAGCCAGGTTCTCCTCCACGCTACGGTTGCGGTAGGGAGACTCCTTGGAGGCCTGGGCTCGGTCGGTGCCCTTGTAGTCGGCCAGATCGTCCTTGGACAGGTCGCAGACATAGGCGTCGCCCTGCTTGATGAGCTGGACGGCGAACTCGTAGCACTTGCCGAAGTAGTCGGAGCCGTAGTACACGCCGCCCGTGGGGATGGCGCCCAGCCACTCCAGATCCTCGCGGATGGAGCGGACGAACTCGTCGGACTCCTTGGCGGGGTTGGTGTCGTCGTAGCGCAGATTGAACAGACCGTTGTACTTGTTGGCCACGTCGGTGTTGACGCAAATGGCCTTCACGGAGCCGATGTGGAGGTAGCCGTTGGGCTCGGGAGGGAAGCGGGTGTGGATCTTCAGCGCGGGATTGGCCAGCAGATCCTCGTCGATGATGTCGTGAATGAAATTGGAATGCTTGACTTCGTTTTCCATGGTATTATGCAGGGAGAATCAATCTCTCCCATCAAAACCTTTCGTAAGAATTTCTTATTTGATTTGTTGAAAGTTTTTGGAATTCCTAAAACCTTTTTTCAAAAAGGTTTTAGGCCGCCGGAGGCACGTTCTCCTGCTCACTCCGCAAGCTTGTCCAGACGGGCGAAGACGCGGTCACGGCCCAGCAGCTGCATGACGGTGTAGAGATCGGGTGCGTTGAGCTTACCCGTCACAGCCAGACGAAGGAAGCCCGACACATCGGCTACGCTGCCCTTGAAGGCAGAGGGATCGGCCTTGTAGGCCTTCATATCCGCCGCGTAGCCCAGGGAAGCGGCGATGGCCTTCACCTTATCGAACCAGGCGTTCATCTCGTCTGCGGGGTCGTAGGAGGCCTTGAAGGCGGTGATGGCGGCCTTCACGTCAGCCAGATCGGTGCCCTCGGGGAAGGCGTCCTTGATCTCAAACAGCTCGTCGTAGAAGAAGTCCAGGTAGGGGCGCACGTCGGTCCAGACGGTGAAGTCCTTGCGGGGCTTCTTGCCGCCGCGGCCGATGGCGAAGATGGCCTTGGCGTAGTCGGGGGCGGCGGTCAGCAGAGTGTTCATCTCGGGATCGTACTCCGAAGCCCAGGCGGTGTACTTGGCGTAGACCTCCTCGGCGGTCATGCGGGAGAGGACGTTCTTGGATACGTCGTTGAGCTTCTGGAAGTCGAAGAGACAGCCCGAGGCCGACATCTTCTTGATGTTGAAGGGGAAGTCGGTGTAGGGCAGAGCGGTGTTGGCGGCTCTCCACTCCTCGTAGTTGGAGTTGAGCAGAGTCAGCACGTACTCGGCCACCGCCTCGGGGGCATAGCCCATCTTGGCGTAGTCGTCCAGGTTGGCGCCCATGTCGCGCTTGGAGAGCTTCTTCTTGTTGCCGTTCTCGTCCAGACGCATGATCTGGGAGATGTGCATATACTTAGGAGCCTTGAAGCCCAGGTAGTAGAAGAGCTGAAGGTGCTTGGGCAGGGAGGGAAGCCACTCCTCGCCGCGGATGACCAGGTTGGTGCCCATGAGATGATCGTCCACCGCGTGGGCGAAGTGGTAGGTGGGAATGCCATCGGACTTCAACAGCACGAAGTCCTCGTCGTTGACGGGCATTTCCAGCTTGCCGCGCACCAGATCCTGGAAGGTGATCTTCTTCTCACCGTCCCCGTCGGACAAGAGACGCAGTACCCAGGGATTGCCGGCGGCCAGGTTGGCCTCTACGTCCTCCATGGTGAACTCACGGTGGGACAGCATCTCGGCCCGTCTCGCGGCGGCCTCGGCCTCCCAGTCCACGCTCTTGATCTCAGCCTTCTTGTCGGCCTGCTTCAAAGCCTCCAGCTCCTCCTCGGTGGTGAAGACGGGGTAGGCCTTGCCCTCGGCCACCAGCTTCTTGGCGAAGACGTGGTAGAGATGGGCGCGGAGGCTCTGCTTGTAGGGGCCGTAGTCACCGATGTCGGTCACCTTGCCATCGGGGCCCAGGATGGCGCCCTCGTCGAAATGGATGCCGTATCGCTCCAGGGTGGTGATCAGACCCTCGGCGGCGCCGGGGACCTCGCGCTTGGCATCGGTGTCCTCGATGCGGAGGTAGAACACGCCGCCCGACTGGTGAGCCAGACGCTCGCCCACCATAACGGGGAACAGACCGCCGAAGTGGACGAAGCCCGTGGGGGAGGGCGCGAAGCGGGTCACCTTGGCGCCCTCGGGGAGGTTGCGGGCAGGGAATCTGGCCTCGCACTCCTCGGGAGTCTCGGTAACCTGGGGGAACAGTAAGTCAGCTAACTTTTGATAATTCATATCCATTGGTTACGTCATCCTTTCGGAAATAGTCGTTTTATTATATATACATGGTGTTATCCAGGGCCTTGGACAGGGTGTTGGTGTCACCGTGGCCGGGATAGATGGTGAGCCTGCCGTCAAAGTCCCGCAGACGCTTAAGGGATTGCCGCATGACCGAGTAGCTGCCGCCCCAGAGATCGCACCGTCCGATGTTGTCGGCAAACAGGGTGTCGCCCGTCAGCATAATGCCCTCGGACTCGCAGAGGTAGCACACCGATCCCGGGGAATGCCCGGGGGTATGCACCACGCGGAGGGTGACGGCGCCTACCCGGATCTCCTGCCCGTCGGTCAGCAGAATATCGGCCTCCTTCCACGCGCGATCCTGGCGGAAGAAGAAGGAGAACCCGTTTTTCTGCCCGTCGGGAAGCATGGGGGCGTCGGCCTCATGGATGTAGACCTTCAGGCCCGGCTCGGATTGGCGCAGGGTGTCGATCGACATGATGTGGTCGAAATGCCCGTGAGTCAAAAGGATCCCCACAGGGGTACAGCCGTCCTCGCGGAGCTTGCGAAGGATCGCGGAGGCCGCCGCGGAGGGGTCAACGATGAGGGCGTCGCCGTTGTCCTCTAAAAGGTAGCAGTTGGAGCCGTAGGAGCCGGGGAACAAATTCACGATCTGCAAGGCGCGATCCTCCTTTCGCGATGGGGACACACTCCCCCACTTCATTCATTCTACTATTATAGCACAAAACCCCCGCCTTGTCTATATATTTTCAAAAAAATCCCTCCCGAAACCGAAAAAATCCCCCCGCGAATGCGGGGGGATGATCGACTATTGGGGCGGGAAGAATTACTTCTTCTCCTCCTTCTCGTCCAGGAAGTACTGGGAGTAGATGGTGTTCGCGGTCTTGAACAGCTCGAACTCCTTGTAAGCGCACTCGTTGCACTCGGTGAACTTCAGCTCGCCGAAGTTGGCGGTGACGTAAGCCTTACCGGCCTCCAGGTACTTGGAGTAGCCGCTGATCTTGGCCTTCTGGAAGGACAGATCGTTGTAGTAGTTCACGTCGGTCTTCTTGAGCTGCTTGGAGGTCACGGAGGCATCCAGGTTGAAGACCACGGGGATGATGGGCATATCAGCCATCAGGATACCCTCGGCGGCGCGGAGATCCTCGGCGCGGTTGGCGACGGTCTTCTCTGCGTAGATCTTCTCCATCAGAGTGTTGTACTCCTCGCTGTCGTAGCCGGTGATGTGGGGGGTCAGCAGGTACTCGTCGGGGTTGGACATATCCATGCCGCGGCCGGAGAAGGGCTTAGCGAAGGGAGCCAGCACCGAGAAGGGATCGGCGGAGAATGCCACGTAGTCGAAGAGGATGGCCTGGAAGGCACCGGCACGCAGCTCCTCGGCGTAGAGGTCGTCACAGATATCTGCGGGGATGGACTCGGTGTACTTGTACCAGTCGTTGTTCTGGATGGTGCCGATCTTCTTGGCGGAGACGTTGAAGCCCAGGGCCTTCCAGTTCTCCACGATGATGTCGGCGATGGCGCAGTGGACCTCGTCGTAGGCGGCGACGGTCAGCTCGAAGGTGTACTGGGAGGGCTTGATGCCGGCCTCGGACAGCAGGGCAGCGGCCTTGGCGGCGTCAGTACCCAGGTTGTCGTAAGTAGCGGTGCAGGCGTCGCGGAACAGAACCTTGCGGTTGCCGGACTCAAAGATACCGGTGGGGACCAGACCGGTAGCGGCCTGGGCGTAAACGACGGCGTCCACGATGGCGTTGCGATCGATGGCCAGAGACAGAGCCTGGCGGACCTTGGCGTCGGCGAAGAGCTTAGCGCCCTCCTCGGTGCCGTTGTCCACGATGGCGTTCTGGTTGAGGTAAATGGAGTTGGTGGAGAAGGACTTCTCGGCGATCACGGCATCGGCGGCAATGGAGCTGTCCTTACGGAGGGCCAGGGGCACGTCAGCGATGTACATGACCATACCGGCATCGTACATAGCCACCAGCTGCTCGTCGGTGAGGGAGCAGTCCACGGTGATCTTGTAGGGAGTGACGGACTTCTTCAGACGGTCCTCCTCGTTGTCGCGGAAGTAGTAGATGTTGCGCTCCAGCATGAAGTCGGTGATGGACTGTCTGGCGCCCTCGATACCGATCTTGTCAAAGCCGTTATCGTCGACCCACTCGTGCAGGGCGTCGAAGTAATTCTCGGACTTGTCGGTGGAGGTCTTCATGTTGACACGGCCCAGCTTGAAGGGACCGCTGCAGACCATGGTACCGGGCTTCTTGGCCCAGTCGTCGGACTTGGAGACGATGTCATCGCGCAGGGGAGCGAGAGCCAGGCTGGTCAGGTTCAGCATGAACTGATCGTAGTCGATCTTGCCCTCGAAGTTGATCTCCAGCATCTGCTGCTCGGCGGGGTAAATGCCCACGTCGTCGATGGAGGCATCGCCCTCCTTGGCGGCGCGCGCGTTCTTGATGTCGAACAGAAGGGCGGCGGCCTCGTAGTTGACGTCCACCTCAAGGAGACGCTTCCAGGCGAAGACGATGTCGTTTGCGGAGACGGCGGTACCGTCGGACCAGTTGGTGGTCTTCAGGTAGAGCTTCATGGTGTACTCGCCGGCGGCCTCGTTCTCCTCAATGACGTACTCCTCAACGAGAGAATTCTTGACCTTGCCGTTCTCGTCCAGCTTGAACAGAGTGTCGAACATGAGGCTGACCACACTGGCCACGGCCTCGTTGGTGTAGGCCTTGGCGGGGTCGAGGTCGTAGACATTGTCCGTCAGGTACGCGGTGATGTACTGACCCTTGTCCTCTTCCTTTTTCTCGGTCTTCTTCTTGTCCTCGAACTCACAGCCGACAAAGGCGAAGCAGGTGAGCAGGGTAGCGGCACAAAGAAGCAACGCAAAGATACGCTTCATCATGGTTGGGTTTCTCCTCCTTGTTGTGCGGTGCCTCCAAAGGTCGTTTGGGGACACGTATACAGTTTTCTCACACTATTATATCATACAATTCCCTCTGAATCAATAAGCAAATGAGTATATTTTTCAGTTTTGGACGGTTGCACAACAACCGCGATTGAAAACTGTGCATATTGCCCACGAGAATTCGGTGTTTTTGCTTCTCGCGCATAGGCTTTTGGCCGTGGTGGAACACTATCCCCGAAAAGGGGGACCTTGCCCCTCAAAATACCGTTCGGGAGGCGTGGAATGGAGTCAAAAAAACGCAAAAAAGATACGGTTACCGCCGTAAAACCGTTACGGTCTTCCTCTCGCGGTATCTCCGAGCGGGTCCGCACCGACCTTGCCTGCGAGTCGGTGACCCCCGCCGCCGAGGTCAGCGAGGAGACGGTTGCGGCGGGCCTGTCTCCTGTAACAATCACACGCCGACGGGAGGAGGACGGCGCCCGCTCGGTTACCCTGGCCCTGGGGCGCATCACCGAGCGGGGGGAGGGGGACCTGCCCGCTCTGGCCGAGCTTCTCGCCAAAGAACTGCGTCGCATGGCCTCCGTCCTGCTGGGAAGGGCCCCCGACCCTGCCTGCCGTATCCTGGTGGCGGGGCTGGGGAACCCCCATATGACCCCCGACGTCATCGGCCCCGGGACGGTGCGCCGCATGACGGTGACCCGCCACCTGAAGGGCTATGACGAGAGCCTGTTTACCGCCCTGGGCTGCTGCGAGCTGGCCGCCATCTCCCCCGGGGTCCTGGGGCAGACGGGGATGGAATCGGGGGAGCTGGTCA
>JAGAIH010000143.1 GCA_017626655.1 Clostridia bacterium
CAGGACGGAGGCCTCGCCCATCTTCTTCTGGGCCTCGGCCTTCTTCTCGATGGCCTCTGCCTCAGCAAGACCCACGGCGCGGATACCCTCGGCCTCCTTCATCTTGGCGAAGGCCTCGGCCTCTGCCAGGGCGCGCTTGGCTTCAGCCTGGCGCTCCTGCTCGTACTTCTCGGCCTCTGCGGCCTTCATGCGGGCGAGAGCCTCCTGCTCCTGCTCGTAACGCTTTGCCTCGGACTCCTTCTGACGGCGGATGAGGTCGGCCTCGGCCTTCTTCTCTGCCTCGTACTTCAGAGCGTCGGCCTTCTTCTTGATCTCTGCGTCCAGCTTCTTCTCCTGGAGGGCGATCTCCTTCTCGAAGAGCTCGGCCTCCTTCTCGCGGCGGGCGATATCGGCGTTGGCGGAGGTGACCTCGATGGTCTTTCTCTGCTCCTGCTTCTGGATATCGTAAGCGGCGTCGGCCTCTGCCTTCTTGATGTCGGCGTCCTTCTTCAGCTCGGCCTCACGGATGGCCAGAGTGGTGTTCTGCTCGGCGATGCGCTGGTTGGCCTCCACGGCCACCTTGTTGGCGTTCTCGCGGGCGTTGGCCTCGGCGATGGCGATATCGCGGGCGGCCTCGGCCTTGGCGATCTGGGCGGCCTTGCGGATCTGCTCCACGTTGTCGATACCCATGTTCTCGATGGTACCGGCGCCGTCCTTGAAGTTCTGGATGTTGAAGTTGACGATCTCAATACCCAGCTTCTTCATGTCGGGGATGGCGTTCTCCTTGATCTTTTCGGCGACGATCTGGCGCTCCTGCACCATTTCCTTCAGACCCACGGAGCCCACGATCTCACGCATGTTACCCTCCAGCACCTGGGTGACCAGGAAGATGAGCTGGCGCTGATCCATACCCAGCAGGGACTCGGCGGCCTTCTCCAGCAGCTCAGTATCCGAGGAGATCTTGATGTTGGCGACACCGTCCACGGTGACGTTGATGAACTCGTTGGTGGGGATAGCCTCGCTTGTCTTGATGTCGACCTGCATCACGTCCAGGGAGAGCTTATCCAGACGGTCAAAGAAGGGGATCCGCAGACCGGCGCGGCCGATGAGGATCTTCTTCTTCTTGCGCTTACCCGAGATGATGTAGGCGCGGTTCGGGGGGGCCTTGACGTAGGACGTCAGGAACAGCAGGATCAGCAGGACGGCGGCGATCACACCGATGATGACGGGGGCCCCGACTGCCATCGTAAAGAGGGCGGTTGTAGGAATGAACATATCATTTCCTCCTTGAAAAAATCTACACGGTCAGGCATACGATCCTTCCTGTGTTGTGGTATTATTATATCATACGGTCACATGATTGTCAATAGAAATTCAGCGAATTTACACTTTATTCACAAATTCAACACAACATGAATTTTTCTAAAGGATTTTGTGGGTTTTGAACAAGGAATATAGTGAGTTGTCCGAAATGACTTGACAAAGGGGAGGATATGAGCTATAATAATATGATACAAGTCAAGCGTCAAGGAGGCCGCCATGTCCCATCTGACCCGCTCCATCACGGCTTGCTCCTGCGGCCGTCCCCACCACTGTCCCATCCGCACCGTCTCCATCGGCGAGGGGTCTCTTTTGTCTTTGCCTGCCGTCTGCGCGGGGTACAGTCACATCCTGTTGGTGGCGGACACCAACACCTACGCCGCCTGCGGAGAGCGGGCGGAGGCTCTTCTGGGTGAGCTGGTCGCTTCCAAGCATATCTTTGCGGGGACGGATTTGGTCATCCCCGACGAGACCTCGGTGGAGGCCATCGAAGGGAAGCTGACTGCCGAGACCGACCTCATCGTAGGCGTTGGCTCGGGTGTCATCAACGATCTGTGCAAGTTCGTGGGGCATAAGCATCATCTTCCTTATATCATTGTGGCCACCGCGCCTTCCATGGATGGGTATGCTTCTGCCGGGGCGGCCATGATTCTGAACGGCATGAAGGTCACACCCTCGGCCACCCCGCCCATGGCCATCGTGGCCGACACCGAGGTGCTGAGAAACGCCCCCATGGATATGATCTGCGCGGGGTACGGGGATATTATTGGTAAGTTCTCCTGCCTCAACGACTGGAGGCTGGCCGCCTATATCCGCGGGGAGTATTTCTGTCAAACGGTATACGATATGGTCATGGACACCGCCCGGCGCGTGCGCTCCCTGGCCTCGGGTATCGCGTCCCGCGACGGGGAGGCGGTCACCGCTCTGATGGAGGCCCTGGTGGAGGTGGGCATCGCCATGGCCTACGTGGGCACCTCCCGCCCCGCCTCGGGGAGCGAGCATCACCTGTCCCATTTCTTTGAGATCACGGGGATTTTGAACGGTACCCCCTACCTGCCCCACGGCACCGACGTGGCCTACTCCTCGGTGCTGACCGCGAGACTGCGGGAGGAGATCCTTTCCCGTGAGCCTGCCCGCGTGGCATTTGACCGTCCCGCCTATGAGACCGCTATCCGCAAGGCGTACACAACCATCGCCGACTCGGTGATCGCCCAGCAGGATAAGCTGGGGTGGTATCACGAGGATGCGGTGGACGAGTTCGTGCTGACCCATACCGAGGGGATCCGCGCTATCCTGTCCGAGGCTCCCACCGAGGCAGAGGCAAAGGAGATGGTGGAGGCTGTAGGCCTGCGGATGGATGAGCTGTACAAAACCTACGGGGAGGCGCATATTGAGGAGGCTATCCGCTGG
>JAGAIH010000020.1 GCA_017626655.1 Clostridia bacterium
CAGAAGTATGACCCCACCAACTTCCTCCTCATGCACGCCATGGGTCCCAACGTAGCGGGCGTTATCGGCTCCGCTGTGGCTGCCGGTGTGTTCCTGTCCACTTTTGCATAATTGAATCTGAAAGGGAATAAATATGAGCAAGGTAAAAATTACCGAAACCGTCCTGCGTGACTCCCACCAGTCCCTGATCGCCACCCGTATGACCACCGAGGAGATGCTCCCCATCCTGTCCGCCATGGACGAGGTGGGCTACCACTCCCTGGAGGCCTGGGGCGGCGCCACCTTCGACTCCTGCATGCGATTCCTCAACGAGGATCCATGGGAGAGACTCCGCAAGATCCGCAACACCGTCAAGCGCACCAAGCTGCAAATGCTGTTCCGCGGCCAGAACATCCTGGGCTACCGCCACTACGCCGACGACGTGGTGGAGTATTTCGTCCAGAAGTCCCTGGCCAACGGTATCGACATCATCCGTATCTTCGACGCGCTGAATGACCCCCGCAACCTCAAGACCGCCATCAATGCCACCATCCGCGAGGGCGGTCACGTCCAGGCGGCCTTCTCCTACACCACGGGCGCAGTCTACACCCTGGACTACTACGCCAAGTACGCCAAGCAGCTGGAGGAGATGGGCGCGAATTCCATCTGTATCAAGGATATGTCGGGCCTTCTGAAGCCCTACGATGCCTATGAGCTGGTTAAGACCCTGAAGTCCGCCGTCAGCATCCCCATCCAGCTCCATACCCACTACACCGCGGGCCTGGCCTCCATGACCATCCTGAAGGCCGTCGAGGCAGGGGTGGACGTCATCGACACCGCCATCTCCCCCATGGCTCTGGGTACCTCCCAGCCTCCCACCGAGCCCATCGTGGCCACTCTGGCCGGCACCAAGTACGACACCGGCCTGGATCTCCAGAAGCTGGATAAGATCACCAAGTACTTCACCCCCCTCCGCGAGAAGTACCTCAAGGAAGGCCTCATGGATCCCAAGGTGCTGAAGGTGGACGTCAACGCTCTTCTGTACCAGGTCCCCGGCGGTATGCTCTCCAACCTCATGTCCCAGCTCAAGCAGGCGGGCAAGGAGGAGAAGCTCACCGAGGTGCTGGAGGAGGTCCCGCGCGTCCGCGCCGACGTGGGCTATCCTCCCCTGGTCACCCCCTCCTCCCAGATCGTGGGTACCCAGGCCGTGTTCAACGTTCTCATGGGCGAGCGGTACAAGACCTGCACCAAGGAGTTCAAGGACATCGTCCTGGGCAAGTACGGTAAGACCCCCGTGGCCATCGACCCCGCCTTCGCCAAGAAGATCGTGGGCGATCAGACCCCCATCACCTACCGCCCTGCCGACGATCTGGCCCCCGAGCTGGAGAAGCTCCGTTCCGAGATCCCCGCAGGATACCTGGAGCAGGACGAAGATGTTCTCTCCTACGCTCTGTTCGATAAGGTTGCGCTCAAATTCTTTGAATATCGCAAGAACCAAAAGTACGGTATCGACAAGAACGCTGATTTTGAAAACGGCGTTCATACCGTCTGATTCTGACACGAAAAAGCCTCTCTTTTCGAGAGGCTTTTTCGTTTTCTTAAAACATAATTCAACTTGGTTTGGTATATTCTATATGGATACACAAGAATACGGATGCCGGCCAACCGCAAGCAAACCTTGTCGTGGTCAACATAACGCTATACGCGCAAGGAGGTATTCATATGCCCGACCTGATGGATTATTTGGAGTGGAGAGGGGATCTGAGATTTCAGGAAGCCCCGCTTTGCGAGGTGGATAATCTGATTTTTTGCTTACTTTCTTATATCGATCTGGATGGAATCGTCCCCGCACCCGGTAAAGGGAGCATTTCTTTCCGTGCGGCAGCAGCAGAATATTTCTTTTCTCATCCCGAAAGTAACAACCGTCCCCTCGGTCTGATTATTCCTGCCGATATTCTGACCTTATTCCGCCGCATGGCACATACAAACCGCTTTCGAGAGCTTTTGTTGAGCGGATACACGAATGAAATATGTAAGGAAAGAGAAATGCAATTTTCCGCTCTGACAATACATCTTCCCAACGAAGAATTGTTCGTGGCGTTTCGCGGAACAGACGATACCATCGTCGGTTGGAAGGAGGATTTTAACCTGTCGGTAATGGATGAAGTACCTGCCCAGCGTAAGGCCGCTGACTATTTGAATCAGCTTGACATGACACCCGAAGCACACCTGTACGTAGGAGGGCATTCAAAGGGAGGTAATTTGGCCGTATGGGGGGCAGTTCACGCCGAGGAACGGGTGCGCGCAAGAGTGAAGGCCGCCTATTCCAACGACGGTCCAGGTTTTTCCGAAGGAACCGTTTCTTCAGAAGCCTATCAAGCTCTGCGGGATCGTATCCACCTATTTCTTCCCGAGGATTCGCTCATTGGACTTCTCCTGGAGCATGATGCAGGATACACCGTCGTAAAAAGCAGCTCCAAGGGGTTATTTCAGCATAACGGACTCTCCTGGTCTGTGCTTGGCGGAAGTTTCCTGCGCTCAGAGGGCTTATCGCCCGTCGGCATACGCAACGATACCGTGATCCGACGCAGAATCGCCGCGATGAGTCTCTCGGAACGGCGTGAGCTGATCCACATGATGTTTACAATACTGGAAGCGACCGGCGCCAAAACACTGACCGATCTTCATAAAGGGGGAGCGAAAACAGCATTGACCCTGATTAAAACGTATCGGGATATGCCCCCCGAGGAGCAGGAGACAGCCGCACTTCTTTGGGATAAGCTTTTCGGGAACAGCGGCGAAGAAAAGCAAACAAGCAATACGGAATCCCAAGTAAAAACCTCTGCGGTAAAAAAATTCAGATCGAAGGGCAGGATTCGTATATCCTTTTTTCCACTTCTCCTGCCATGAAGAAATCTGAGCCAAGACATCAAGAAGGGAAATAACCTCAAGGCATACTCATATGAATAAAGCTACAGGCTACCCGTTGGGATAGCCTGTTCTTTCATGCTTCGATCTCTATGGCTTCTCCCAGAGGAATCGAATATATGAAAGTATGCGTAGGGCGGACACCGAATGCTTCTTCTACAGCAGCAACGTATTGGGACATCTGCTCTCCGTGCTTTTCACGCATTCTTGCCTTGAGCAGGGAAGGATCCCTTCGTTCGGCTTCGCTGATGTGATCCGTTTTATAGTCGCAAAGTTCTATATGTCCATCCGCAAAAATACAGAGCAGATCTATGGATCCTTGAATCTGAAGAACACGGTCTCCCAGCGCTTCGGCAAACTGTGGATCGGAAGTGAGCTTCGCTAAAGGCAGAAAACGGGTGAAACGGTATTCGCGTCTGACTGTATCCGCCTCACAAACCCGTTTGAAAAATTTGCTTTGGAAAAAGGCAGACAGCAAGGAAGCATCCAGGATCTGCGCAGTACGGTCATTAATGTATCCGAGCTGACGCAGAAGAGCGATCTCTTCTTCAATTCCACTGCATAATACGCGGTTATAATCACAGAATTGCAGGAACAAGTGAGCTGCCGTGCCTTTTTCGGATGCAGTCGGACGCCGTTTTTCGCTGAGCAGAAGCTCAAATTCGTTATCTGCGGACGAACGCATCAGCTCCAAAGACTGTCGTATGGCTGCCAGGCTTTGGGCATCGCACCAACTTTCTTGAGAGGTGAGAGTGGGAAGCTTTCCGTCTTTGGGATCCAGATCCGTATCGTAGAATACACATTCATCTAAAAGAAGCTCTCTCATGCGTGAGGCGGGAATCTTTGTCGGAACCATGCCAAGCGCACGTTCCATCGGAGAAGGAGGCATGATGTCTTGGAGAACGGAAGCATAGCGCGAGGCAACCGGATTCTCGGCCAATACGGTATTGTGGATCATATGCAAAGGAGCGTCCGACGCGATCTCCTCTACAGGATAGCGGTTAAGTTCGACGAAGCGGCTTATTTCAGGATGTGCATCCAAACCGGCCAAGATCCATTTCAGGTAACTGCTACAAGACAAGGTAGCAAAGCGATCCCCCTCTGAAAAGGAAACAGACTTACCGTTTCCCGTACCGATCAGATACAGTCTCTCACGGGCACGGGTCATAGCAACGTAGAGCACCCGCATCTCTTCCTCCCGCTCTGAAAGCTTTACGGCCAGAGCAGAGGCTCTTCTGAGGGCGGTATCAGTCTTATATTGCTCCGTATGATCTCCGCTTCGATTCCGACGGTAGAGCTTCAAGGAGACACCTGCGCGCTTTTCGAAGATCATATCGGAGGTATAAGAGCGAGCCGAAAAGCTCTGCCCGCAACGCACAACAAAACAGACCGGGAATTCAAGACCCTTTGATCGGTGTATGGTCATGATAGATACGTGTCCGTCTCTTCCTTCGGAAGGCGCCGGAACGTTTTTTGTCGTCCTCAAGCGATTTTCAAAATAACGAAGGAAGCTGCCAAGCGAAACAAAGACAGATGAGCGATATGTGCGGGCGCATTCGTACAGATAACGGAATGCGGGTGTCGCTCGGCAAGCACATCGACTGTCCCGTCGGAGGAGCCGAAGTAGCTTATTAGCTGGCTGCGTCGCAATGAGTCGGCGATAATACTCCATCCAGGCCAGAAAGGCGGTGAGCTTATCACGCAGTACAGGGTCAGCATCCTCGGAAACGACGTACTCTTCAATGCCACCGTACAGAGAATGAGATTCAACACCGGCATCTCCCACGTTTCGTATGGCTATCAGCTCCTCCAAATCCAGCCCCGGGAAAGGGGCGCGAAGTACTTCGGAAAGGGGGATATCCCCGTTAGGATCATCCAGAACCCGAAGGAGATTGACCAGATAGGACATATCGGTTCCATGCAAAAGATCCCGTCCGGCTTGAGCAGCTTCCAGCTCTTCGGAACCGGTAGGGATTCCCATAGCCGTCAAAGCCTTCATGTAAACTGACAGCGAGGTTCTGTTGCGCATCAGAATGACAATATCCGATGGCTTGATGGGCTGACTGTTAGCAAGCGGTACTTTATTGCGAAGAAGGCCGGCAATTTCGTTGGCAACGTACATAGCCTCCGCCTCGACTCCCGATGCCTCATCCATGGCTCCCGCAATATCCATCCCGTCCCGCCTTGTACGGGGAGGCTCTACCAGTACACTGACTGTAACAGCAGGAGTCACGTACCCTTCAAATGGTTTTGGCTTTGAAAAGCCCAGATCATCCTCGTCAAGGTAACCAATGGCGTCCGGACAAGCACGGAATATTTGCCCGCAAACGGCATTTGTCACCCGAATGACGGATTCGTCACATCGGAAATTGTCCGACATAAATATACTGTTGCCTTGAGAAACAACTGAGCCGGAAGGATCGCTGTGCGGATCCAGCTGAGGCAGATTTCGGCGGTATCGGGCAAAGACCGAAGGATCCGCACCTCGAAATCCATATATACTCTGCTTGATATCTCCAACCATAAAGCGGTGATCGCCGCCAACCAAGCGAAAAATCTCATCCTGCATTTCGTCCACATCCTGATACTCGTCAATGTAGACCTCGTCGAAGCGATTGCGAAGCTCTGTTGCCATACCGCTGGGGAGACCGTTTTTATCGCGCAGTAAAGAAAGTAAATAGCGGCGGTTGTCTGTAAAATCACAGATACCGCGAATTTTCTTTTCAGACATGATCCGACGATCGTATTCAGACAGAAAACTATACAGAACACGACAAAGCATGGCTGTATGCTCCATTTGTTCGGCGACAGCTTCGGGAGGATCACGGAAATAATCATCACGCAAACCTTTGATCCCGTCTACGAGCTCAGTACGTTGCTCCTTATATGCAACGAATATGGGATCAGCTCCACGTAAGGCACCTAATCGCTCATTACGGTATGATGTCAGAAGCGCATATGCATCCGCATAGGACTCGGTATCGGCGAGACGCGTACAAAAGTTAAGATCATTTTGAAAAGCACAACCATATGCTTTGAAAGCGGACGGATCCGTTGCGAAATCTTGCAGAGCACGTTCGAGAAGCGTTATGCCGTGTGTAGCAAATTCCTTGACCCATTCGGCAAGTATTTTTCCGTGCCGGGTGCTGAAAAATTCGAAAGTTTCTGATTCAACAGCCAAATCCAACTCGTCCGCCTCCTGCTTCAGGCGTTCAAGCTCTTCGGGAAAAGAAAGAAGACGATCGTATAGGGACAGCAAAGTGGGGATCAGCTCGTTGTCATTTTTCGATGAGGTCAGACTGTCGCACAGATCGGCAAAGGGGTTGTCCCAGAGAAGTGAAAAAGAATCGGATGGTTGGTTTTGTTTTGCATATCGTATATAGAATTCGTCAATCAGCTCACCCATCACACGTTCGCGCAGCGGTGACAGCTCGGCTTCATCAGCAATGCGGGAGGAAGCGGGAAGCCCCAGTGCGGCAAAATTTTCCTTGACCGGCTCACGGCAAAAGGCGTCAATGGTGCTGATGTGTGCCCCGCCAAGACCAATAAGTTGGCGTTGAAGATGGCGATTACCGGGATCACGGGCGATCGCATCCGAAAGAGCGGCGGATATGCGCTCCTTGAGCTCTGCTGCCGCCGCGCGGGTAAAGGTTACGATGAGCATACGGGAAAGCTCGGCGGGATCCGTCGGATCAGTCAAACGGCGTATGATACGCTCGGTCAGAGTGGCGGTCTTACCTGAGCCTGCCGCCGCCGATATGAGCAGCGTTCTTCCCAGAGTAGACATGGCTACACTCTGAGACGGAGTCCAATTTCTTGCCATACTTCCAATCCTTTCTTAAGGAGGAATAAATCATCCCGGAATACATGGATTACATTTGACAGACACCGCAGGAATGCTTCATGCGGCAGAATGTACAGGCGTTTTCGGAGGGAGTCCTGTATGCGCGCCCATCGTACATGGCAGATGCGGTATCTCTTATGGTTCTTTGAAGAATTTCCTCAAGATCTGACATAAACTGGGCGGAACAAAGACCTTTTCCCGTAAAGCTTCCTTCCTTGCTTCTTTTGACAGAGGGCAGATAGGTTATGCTCTCATCGGAATTGGCGGCGTGAAGAATTTCGAGATTATTCAATATGATCCCCGTTCTGCGGGGAAGCAATGCACCGTCACGGTCAGATTCGTCGGGGCTGATGTAGACGGCTGAAGCGGGAAGCACTTTTTGGGGTATGCGCCCTTTTTCATCGGCAAACAGAGCGCGATTTTCAGGCGAGCACAGCGTGAACAGGTAGAGCAGAAGCTGTATATTCATGTCTTCCGTAACCGAGCGTACTGAAAAATCGTGCTTGGAGGATTTGTAATCGATCACACGAACGTATACAGCCTCTCCGTCTTCGGAACGGTACAGATCAACACGGTCAATGCGTCCGCCCAGTAAAAGCTTGACGGCAGAACCTTCAGCAGACGCAGAACCATCATCCCGTGTCGGGAGAGGTTCTTCTATTGTATCATCATCGGGCTCAAGAAGCAGACACATGGGACGGGGATCCGAGGGATCCCGACCATGTGTATCCCATTCAAGCCCCGCTACACGAAAGGCTGATTGCTGCAATTCAGCTTGAATACTGTCTATGAGCATGAGTGCAATCTGGCGAAGGCGGTCGAAAAGATGCAAAAGACGTCCGTTTTGCGAAATATCGCCGCAAAGCTCCTGCATATAGGCCAATATTACGGCATCAGCTGTTTCCCGTACTTCGTTTTCACTCATGGGTCGAAGGCGGTTACACTCGTCCAGAGCTATGCGAAGGTATTGTTCCAAGATGTGGTGGATAAAATTGCCTGCACCAAGATTATCAAATTTGGCTTCTACCTTCTCACGGAGCCTGAGAATATGAGAGCCGTAATAACTGTAGGGACATCGTGAAAACATCTGTAAGCGGCTTTGTGAAAGCCAGATTTCTTCTCCTAAAAGACGGCGAACCGTAGCTTTTTTGATACAGTCATCCGTAGGCGTTCTATGACGGTCTGTTTGATTTTCGAATAAAAAAGCCGAAGAAAAATGCTCCACGTCCAGGTTGGGAAACAGAAATTTGAGTCTGGAAAAGGCGACCGAAGGCGAGCGGACCTGTCCGTCGGCGGAGGAAGATGAGCAGGAGAGGATCAACGCATCGGAAGGCTTGCTGAAAGCACGCCAAACGTATAAAAGCTCGTCGGAAGTTAAGCGTTCCAAACGGTCGCTGAGTTCAACGCCCCAATTGGAGAGGACCTCCTTATCCTGCTCTGTGAGAAGCCCATCATCCGTACGTGATTGGGGGAACTCACCTTCGCAAAGTCCCAAGACCAGCACTGCTTTCATATGATCCACGCGAAGGGTAGATGCCGATCCCACAGTCACACAGTCGTGCCGTGCGGGAACGGATCCGATATCCGTAGCCGAAAAGACTAAGGACAGCGCGGCTTGGAGCTCATCGGGCGAGAGAGGTTCAGCTTCCTCCATGACCGTTGCAACCGTTGCAAGAGTTTCGGTTAAAAACGACCAGAGCCGAACCTGTTCTCCTGCTTCGCGCACTTGACCAAGCCTTAAATACTCCTCGGCTTGCAATGTGAGTGTGTTCCGTACGTCAAGAGCGGATAAGTAATCGTAAAGCGCACGGCATTCCTCGGTGACGGTTTTGGCCGCTTTCAATTGGATCTCCAATTCCAGGAGTGGGGTCATCACACGGTGTCGAACGCGATTGGCCGCTTCCAGAATGACTTCTCCTCTTTTCGACATACCGATCACATAACCATCCGGATTCATGCTCCAGCCGTCCTCGGTCATGCGTCGACCTTCCAGTTTCCACGTATCGATATACTCGGAAAAGTAATCAATATCACGCAAGGAAAGATCGATAAGCCCTGTTTTACACAAGGTCATGATATCCTCAGCTCGGAAGCGGCGGGAAATGCACCGCAAAGCGGTTATCAGAAGACGGGCGGCAGGTTTTTCCTGAAGATCCGTCCTTTGAGAAAGGAAGAAGGGAATATGATACTGCTCAAAAGCAGCATCAAGAATGCCGTCCCACGAAGCCGTATCCCGCACGACAACGGCGATCTCGCTGAAGCTGATCCCCTTCTGTTGCAGCTCATGCACGTGCAGAGCGGTAGCGACAGCCTCATCGTAGGGATCCGGACATAGAACGCAACGAATGGATGTGTCAGCAGGATCGTTTTCTTCTTGACATCTGCGAGGCGTAAGATCGAAATTCCAGAGCTCCCGTTCCAGATACAGCAGTGAAGGAGAAGCATAGCGATGAGACTCTTCCAGAAGTATATCCTCATACTCACGCCCCAAATCCTCACACAGACGGGTCACACGGCGGACAGCATCCTTCATGCTGTCAAATTGCGGTTGAGGTTCAAGTCGCCCACCGCATCCGAAAGAGACGGTTACCTCAGAAGCCTGCTCCAGGAGAGGTCGCAGGATCGCATATTCCTGCATGGTAAAGCTGGTGAATGAGTCAATATAAACAACCGATCCCGAAAAGAAGTGATTCTTTTCGATCTGAGAAGCCGCCCGAAGAAGACGGTCTGAAGGATTTTCGCCAAAGACATCTGTAAGAAGTCTGTCATAGGAAGCAGAAACAAGTGCTAGATCTCGGAGTTTTCCGTACAATGGGGAACTCGGGTCCAACCGGCTTGAAACTCGTTCAAGCTCAGAGGGAGTTACACCGTTTACCTTGAGCTCGTCAACAGCTCGGAGCATTTTTTCGCAAAGAGAAGTATCCGTAGAACCATGATGAGCATATGCTTCCATCATTCCGGAAAGCTCCCGCAGGTTCTCCCACATGAGCAAGGACCTCATAGCCCGTGATACCGTATGCTGAGCACGACCACCATAGAGATCAGCCACGGTCTCGCACAGGCGGGAAAAGCTGAAAACCGATAAGTATCTTCCGGCTTCCGGCGGCAGAGACAGCAGTACCTCTCGCTCAACGGAGTACGCCTGCTGCTCGGGAACAAGGAGATATACGTGACGGGAAGCTTCGGCGCAGATGCGCTTGATCTCTTCCACTATGCGAGTGGTCTTTCCCGTACCCGGGCGGCCGAACAGGAAATGGATCATAGCATGCTCCTTTCTTGTTTTTTGGGGTTTACTTCCTCAAAAAGCTCCGTATTGCGTTTGATTACAGCACGGCCTCTCCAGGCAAAGGCACGTTCGGAAAATGCGGTGTCCGTCATGGATGTCACAGTATTGGTGTCGATACGGATCAAACGGTTTTCTCGGAAATATGGGATGGGAGTATCCTTTTTCGATTGTATCACGGCTCGATTGTGCGGACAGGCCAGTTGGCAAGTATCACATCCCCACACAAGGCTCCCTTTTAATATGGCATTTGTTTCTTGTTTATTCAAAACTCCCTTTTTCTGAGTCAGTGCAGAAAGACAATTCGTACGGTCACTCTCTTTACAGCCGGAAGGACAAGCTTTTAAGCACGAGCAGCATCCTTCGCAAGTCGCAGGATTCTCGGGAAATCCGGGGTTATCCGTTCCTGTAACCTCCTTATAGGCGGCGTCGGTGACAATCTCACCGATGAAAACGAAACTCCCGTACTCGGGTGTCAGAAGCAAGCCGTTCAGGCCGATGACGCCAAGGCCTGCCCGTGCTGCCGCGTCTGACTCCAGAATGGGAGAATGATCGGCGAAGAGCGCGAAGGCATGATTCGGGTAATCCTTTCGTAAAAAAGGTAACAGCGTATTTCCCAGCTCGTTCATATAGCCATGGTAATCCCTTGGAACAGCGTACAGAGAAATATTCCGTTCCGGGTCTGACACATCGGCAGTCATAACGTAAGGAATCGTAAAAAGAACAGCTGTTCCGCTGTCAGGGATCCCGGCCCGATCCAAAAGATAGGTCTTTGCAGGTTTGCAAACAGATAAAGGAATGGCGTACGCAGGCAACCCAAGCAGAGACCGTATGGTTTCAAGCATGGTATGAGCCTTCATGATGCCATTCCTTTCTTTCGTGTCAGATCATCAAGCCTTATCGACGGGGTACATAATCTTGAGCTGGTTGATCTTGCTCTGGTATGCTGCCTGCTGACGCTCACGGGTCAACTGCTCGTAGAGCTGTGCGCGCACGTCGTTGTAGGATAGAGTTTCAGCAGGATTCTTTTTATTGAGACGGATAAGATGATAGCCAAACTGGGTCTTAACGGGACCTCTGACCTCGCCCTCCTCCATCTCAAAGCAAGCGGCGTCGAACTCAGGAACCATCTGCCCCCGACCGAAGTCACCGAGATTTCCGCCTTGCTGGGAAGAAGGACAAGAGCTGTTTTCACGGGCAGCGTCTTCAAAAGAGATCTCACCGGCGTTGATAGCGGCTAAAAGTTCGGTAGCTTTCGTTTCGGAATCCACCAGAATATGGGAGGCGTTGACGGTTTCGCCTTCGATCATCTCGTCCTTGTGACTGTCGTAGTAGCCGCGAACATCCTCCTCGGAAATACGCACAGACTCCACGCATTTGGAGATGGCGTACTCCATGAGAAGCTGCTCCTTGACGGCGGCCAGCTGATCCTTGAAGGCCTGCTCACGCTCGTAAAGATTACGCTGTGCATCCAGAAGGAACAACCGCTGAGCAATGAGCTGCTCCAGAACGGCGGCGCGTCCTTGGGGGTTGTTATAGGCTTGTCCATTGCGGCCCATGGCCATGATAAAGCGATCCACGTCCTCTGTGGTGATGGCCTTGCCATTGACGGAAGCCAGGACGGGGGAAGTGGGCTGGGTATTGTTTCCAAAGGAATTGGGGGTGAGAATTTCTGCCATGATGGGTGAACTCCTTAATTGTGATAGTATAGAATAGTATACCATATCCGATGAAAAAAAGCAATAGAGAAGGAAAGAATTATTCGGAAATTTGTTCGCAATTCACTTGAAACATATTTCGTTCTAAAGCGTCACAAGAAAATTCACAATGAATTTATGGAAATATGGTAGACTTTTTTCGACAAGCAAAGTAAGATATACGTACCAACCAAACGAAAGGAGGCTGTCATGTCTCAGAATATGAATTTCCCGACTATTCCGCCCGAACAGCTCGCTCAGCTTCTGAGCAACGACCACGTGATGAACGCCCTATACGACCGTGCTAAGAGCATGATGTGGTCCATGGTACAATACAAAGAGCTCCAGATGCTCTATTCCTGCGCTTTAAAAGAGATCCAGACGAAATTCGAGGTGTTGGATACAGAATTTAAGCTGGAATATAACCGAAATCCCATCGCATCTATATCCACCCGCCTCAAACGCACGGAAAGTATTATGGACAAGCTAGAGCGCAAAGGTCTTCCTTTCAATTATACCTCTATCGAAGAACATATTCACGACGTTGCCGGTATCCGTGTCATCTGTTCATACATAGACGATATCTACCTCATAGCCGACGCTCTGCTCCGCCAGGATGATATCACCCTCATCGCCCGAAAGGACTATATCGAGCATCCTAAGGATAACGGATATCGCTCGCTCCATCTCATCGTGGAGGTCCCCGTATTTCTGACCAATCACAAAAAGCCCATGAAAGTAGAGGTACAGATTCGTACCATTGCCATGGACTTTTGGGCTAGTCTTGAGCATCAGATGAAGTATAAGCAAGAAATCCCCGACGAGAAGGCTATCATGGACGAGTTGAAGGACTGCGCTGACGTTATCCGCGAGACCGACGAGCGTATGCTGGCCATCCGACGCCGCATTGAAGCTGCTGCTGACATTCCAACCGAGGAAGACGTTCTTTTCGATAAACTGGCACGTTTTGACATTCCCATTCAGTAAATACTATTCATCCAGCAATACCGTCAAATCTTGCTCTTGTAACGCAAACACCTGCATAGCCTCGGCAAGCCGCTCCACGCGCGAGATCCCCAGAATGGGGTAAGCCTTGACTTCCTTATCGCGGAGCAGGTACGCCAGAGATATGGCCGTGGGAGAGAGCTTAGTCTTTTGGGCAAGGGACAGGATTCGTTCTGCGCGTGACTTGGTAGCAGGATTTATATAGGTACGGGTCAGTCCTTCCGAAATGCCTTCGTAACCACGATCCAGGATGTGGGAAAACAGACCTTGTGCCTGGGATGTATAGGCCATGACCGGCATACGGTTCTTCGCGTAGCCCGTATGCTGTGCTTCGTCCATAGCGACGAGCGTTGGATCGTATATTCCTTCCTTATTGATGACAGCACCATTCCAGAAGATCTGGCTTACACTGAATTCTGCCATGCCGTTTTTACGGGCGAATGCATTCGCTTCGTCTATACGAGCTACCGTCCAATTGGATGCGCCGATCAAGCGGGTTTTCCCCTCGCAAACCAGTTTGTTCAAAATGGGCATAATAGCCTCCACGGGCTGGCTTTCGTCATCGCGGTGAAGAAAGTAGATATCCACGCAGTCAGTACCGAGATTGCGCAGAGAATCAACCATATCAGAGCGGATTTCCGCCTCGTTGATGCGGCGGCTCCAATCGGGAAGGGAAGGATGGCCTCCTTTGGTGGATATATGCACGCGGTCACGGACGCCGCGGTCACGCATCCATGCGCCGATGGTTTGTTCGGACAGACCCATACCGTAGACGGCGGCGGTATCGATCAGATTGCCACCGATGGAAAAGAATGCGTCCAAGATTTTGAAGGAGTTATCACGCGCAACGGCGGTACCGAAGCCGGCCGTTCCAAGGGAAAGAGGAAAAAATTGTGAATTTTCAGGATGCATGGTGTTGCCTTTCTCTTTTGCGTTTAACTTTCGTCTGATGCGAACGCAAAGATTTTGATAATTCTATAGATTTCTTAATCTATTCCGTCTCTTAGAAGGTGTTTAAATGAGGTAAAAAGAACAAAAGGTGTCCAATTTATTGAACGCCCTGTTTCTTTATATCCAACCAGCAATATGCTTTTTTAAGCCTTTTTATAATTAGGTCACATGATTTGTCGTATGTTTCAGAATTATATTTCTTCAGTCTGATACCGATTGGTTTTTTGGAACCTGGATTTACGCCAACGATTCCTTGACCCAACGCCAAATAAACGTCGCCAAAATGAAAGGACTCCCCAAAATTCCCTCTTAAGAAAAATTTATCACAGCAATCATCTGTGCTGATTCTTTTAATATTACCGTTATTAAATTCGTTGAAAAAGACATGATTCATATTTCTTATTTCATTGGGAACATTGAGAAAGGCAATAGAAGCAGAAACGCTGACAAATGTTTCGTATTTATCCTGTGCAATCTGGATAATTTCAACATAGGAATCATTTTTCCTGTGGAAAATTATCCGCTTTCTTGATGCATCAACCAAATGAAATCCGTTACGGTATACTTCATTCCCGACTTTTTCTAAAATTGTATCTTGTAATTCCTTTTTCATTTTGTGCTCTCTTTCAATGTATGGAAAGTTGCAATCAGCATTTGTCTGACACGATCACATAGATTTCGGTAATCATTACAAGTTTCTTCATAAATACTGTTTACAGATTATTATATCATATTTTTCAAAGCAATTCAAGAGTTTTTTGCATTCTCGCATCATTATCACGCCGGAGGCGTGTACATGATCTAATCCGTAGGAACTGCATATCCTCAACATGAAGTGTTGTATATCATCAAACCGCAGGAAAATGCGCGCTTGCGCGTGATGAGATACAAGGGCGGCATTGCCGCCCTTGATGATAAACGCCGTTCTTCATGCGTCGATGATATGGCAAGCCTGCGGCTTGGATAAACAAAAAGGAACTTTTGCTTAACAAAAGTTCCTTTTTCGTTGGCGGAGGCGGTGGGATTCGAACCCACGGGCGATTTTACTCGCCACTCGATTTCGAGTCGAGACCGTTATGACCACTTCGATACACCTCCAAGGGAGAGAAAGAGAGTGAAGCGAACTCTCAAACGCATGATATTATACCACAAACCGAAAAAAAAAGCAATACCTTTTCAAAAAAAAGTTTCAAGAAAAAATCGACTTTCTGAATTCACAGAAATGTATTGACGGATCAGTAATTTTTGTGTATAATATAGAAAAAACCGATACGGAGGATCGCTATGCATTCGATTCTGAAGTTTCTCAGCCTGTCCCTTGCGGTGCTCATGATCTTTGGGTGTACAGTCGCCTGTACACCATCCGAGGGAGATACCGATCCAACGATCGGTGAGTCTTCTGAGGAAACTCTTGCTTCTTCGGATACATCGAATACGGCGAGTAACGAAGGATCCTCTGCGGTCTCCGAGCAGGAACCATCATCGGAAACCGCGCCAGAGGAGCCCGACGAGCCTTCTGTCAAAACTCGTCCCGCACAGGAGGTCAAGGTGATTTCCATGAATCTGGATGCCAATGAAGCGACAGCCTCTTCACGCGTCAAGATCATGGCTCCGCTTCTTCTGTCCTTTGATCCCGATTCCATCGGCGTTCAAGAATGCCGTGGCGGTTGGATAAGCCTTCTGAAACGAAACTTTCTTGCCAAGGGCTATGCCCGAGTTGGCGTGGATGCAGGAGGCGGACAGGATGCTGCGAACGGCTATTTCGCCACCTATATTCTGTATAAGGAAGACAAATTCAATCTCGTTGATAGTGGCACTTTCTGGCTCTCCCAGACCCCCGATGTTCCCTCTAAATACGGCCCTACGGTAGATACCAACCGTACCTGCACCTGGGCTCTTCTGGAGGACAAGGTAACGGGCTTCCGATACGTCCATATGAACTGCCATCTGGACTGGATGGATATGTCTGTCAATCAGATCCAGGTGGAGATGATCCGCGAGCAGATCGAACGGTTTGAGGCTATGGGCTACCCCGTATTTGCAGGAGGCGACTACAACTGCGACGAGGGGACTGACTCCTACTACAAAATGCTGGACTCCGACGTAGTGGACGACTCCAAAAAGATCGCTGAAAAGGCTAACGACATCGCCACCTATCCCAGCTACGGCGAATATGACGTTTACGATCCCAAGGAGCGCCCCATCGACTACTTCTTTGTCACCAAAGAGCATATGACCGTGAAGGAATACCGTGTCGTGGATGAAAAACCCGACGGCAAGTATATCTCCGATCATTTCCCCGTGTTCGTTCACGCGCTGGTACACGAAATGTCTGTGATGGACGAAACCCTTCTTTTGCCTGCCTTTGAAGTTGGATCATCTATAAAGGCCGAGCTCTCAGATAGCAAGATCTCCCTGAGCTTCCCGCAAGCGAACAATGCCGTTGGAGTTTTGGCCTCTCACTACCGTATTGAGCTTCTTTTTGGAGAAAAGATCATCCAGACACGCACTCTGGCCTCGGGGGTTCTGAAGCTTGAAACCTCTGAAAGCCTGCAAGCAACCGTTAGCGGTATGAATGAGTCGGGAACCTACACCGTCCGCGTTACGCCCGTAAACATTTTTGGGGACGACGGAACGCCTCAGACAGCCGAGGTCGAATTTTCCTACAACGTAACCTCCGGAGAAATGCCTGCTGCCGATATCGTTGATATTCGTGTGGAAGGAAATACCCCCGTGGATCACTCTGTCAATGGCTATGAGGTAACGAGCAAGGGTACGACTCCCATCGTAGAAACCGAATACGGAAAAGGTATGGATTTCAATAAAAATACTAATTTCATGGTGCGTGGTGTTCAAAACCACTACAATGCAATGGCACAGGGCTTTACCATGGAGATTCTTTTCACCACAGGAGAAGACATAACCTCCTTCCAGAGTCTTGTGAGCAATATGCACGCAGGCGGTTACGGTGTTGACTGGGAGAATGGAAAGATTACTTTCTCGGTTCGTATCGGTTCGTCCTACGTTGGACCCTCCGCCGACATTGAGACGAATACCACCTACCATTTAGTTGGCGTGTTCAGCGTTGGAAAGGTTTCGCTGTATCTGAACGGCGTGCTGATGGGGCAGACAGACGTGAACGGGAATATGCTCCATCCTACCGATGCAGGTGCCGAATACCTCTGTATCGGCGCAGACAGCGATGCAACCGGAACGGGGGAGTATCCCATCGATGCAACCGTTTATCTGGTTCGTATGTACACCGCAGTCGCTTCTGACGGACAGGCTCTATATCTCTACGAGAATTTGAACAAATAAAAACAGAATTCCCCTGCTCTTCTGCGTAGTGTCCTCGGAGCAGGGGAAGCATTTAAAATCGATTTTTCCAAAATGCAATTTAACCGAATTTTCCAAACACAGCATTTTTAATTGAATTTTCCAAAACGGCTTGACAAACGCCCCTGTCTGTGGTATAATACTCTTGTTTGGGAAATCCCCGATTGGGGCCATTAGCTCAGTTGGTTAGAGCTACCGGCTCATAACCGGTTGGTCCTGGGTTCGAGCCCCCGATGGCCCACCATAGCGCCCGAGCGCAGACGAGCAGGGAAGTACCGTGTATTTCTCTGCTCTGCTCATATGTAGAGATACCTCGTAATTTAATATGCCTCCATAGTTAAATGGATATAATAACCCCCTCCTAAGGGGTAGTTATGGGTTCGATTCCCGTTGGGGGTGCCAGCTGTCAGCGGTTATGCGTGTGAACTCTTGTATCTGCCGACTGCAAAGATGGCGTAACCTTCATTCACACGAGGGCGATCGTAAAGAGGGGATCGCTCCCCTCCACCATGCATTGTTCAAGCACTTCATAGTGCTTTTTTTGCTGCCAAACTTATATAGGCGAGAAAACCGTCGCCGGGCAACCGAGCCTGACGACGGTTTTCTGCATATTTCTCACTTTTTCTTCATTGCGGTGATGACACCGGCAACGATCCCCGCTACAGCACCGACCAACGTGGCTACTGTAGCTGCAACAATACCTTTGTCAAGGTGTAGGTATTTTTTATCGAAAGGAGTCTCGGCTTTCATATCAGAAGCAGTATTACCGGATACGAGCTTAAGATCACGGATGCTGTCCATCAGCTTCCAAGCACCGACGGTCACGGCATTCTGGGGGTATGTACCGTTCTTCATATCCAATGCAGCGTCGTAGAAATTGCGGGCGGCACGCCAGGAATCGGTGGTATAATCGGCTTCCACCAGTTTTTCAAAGGCCGCGATGGCCTGATTCAGGGCGTCAAAGTCAACGCCGATATAGCGAATGGTCTCAGCCTCAACTACTGCGGTATCATCCTCTGTCTCGGGTTCGTCCTTGAACCTCACGCGAAGCTCGGCGTAGCCATAGTTATACCAGGAAGCTTCATCGTGAACCGTAAAACGAATATGCTTACCCGGATAGGCATCAAAGCGGATCCTCCCGTTCTCGGGGAAACCGGCAGTCTCCTTGTCGGTGCCCGCTGTGTCATCAGGATCGTGTTCAAATGCAATGCAGAGGGTCTTTTCCTCGGGGAAGCGCTTGTTCGTAGTGATCTGGAGAGTGGACGCCTTCATGTCGGTATCCGACGAGAAGGAAACGTCCAGACCGACCAGCTCAGCGACTTCAGGTGTTTCCAGGATCAAGCGGGCAGGATTGCGCTGAATGGGCAGGACCTTACGAGTCAGAAGACCGTTCAGCTTGTAGAGCTTACCCTCACCGGGCCGGAAGGTCTCGGTGATACGGCCGTCCGTAATGATTACGGGGTAATCGTTTCCGTTAAAGGGACTGACGTAGGTCAAGGATTCAATGCCACTATAGGGAGAAATGGAAAAGGTTGCGGTGACGGGGGCCTCCCAGGATTTATTAAAGAGCATGATGTACGTCTCGTCGCCCTTCTTGGTAATCATATGGCTGATGACGAAATCCGCTTCACCGACAGGAGCGATCATCCAATCCCCGGGGAGTAGCTCGACTCCTGCAATGCCGGCTTTGGTATGGTAGGCGTGGATGGTATCCAGCTTCATGAGGGTATCGCCCAGCGCGTGAACCTCCGCGTTGAGCTTGCCAAAATCCTTGAGGAGCTGTTTATCGCGGATGGTGCCGTCGCGGTAGATGACAGAATCGCGGAAGCATTCGCCTTCGGTATCCGACCGGCCGGGGCAGACCAGATTGAACCAGGATAGTGCCTTGAAGCCATAGGCCAGGTAAGCATAGACGTTCCAGCGCATTTCGTCAATATTGGGCATACGGGTACCCATCCACGCGGTGGACTGTGGGAATCCGTGGGTGCGGAGGCGGCCGTTCTCAAAGGCCACGCGACGGATCACCTCCATGTCACCGAAAATACCCAGCGCGGTACCGTTCAGGTGGAAGGGGTAGTAGTCGTGTGATAGGTACTCAATATTCTCCTCGCCGGCTTCCTTGACAAAGCGGGAGCAGTACTGCTCGTAGTCGCCCTCCATTACGGCGTTGCCCACGTAGCTGGGGAAGAGATTCACAAAGGGATAGCGTTTCGGGTCAGCCTCTCGGTAGGCTCGAACCATATGACCAACGTGGGGCAGAGCGGCTCCGCTCGGCTCGTCCACCAGGTGGTAGCCAATGCATCGAGCTTTACCCTTGGCGTATCGAACGCCCTCCTCCAGCATATCCTCCTTGAGACCGCCGTTCATGCAGTAATACATATCACGGGCCTCGTATTGCGTCTCCACATTATTCCAGGTCTCAGCATCCAACATACCGCCGCCGAACTGAGCGGGGAAAATGTTGAAGTTGAGTCCCGCTTCCTTCATCTGATCCAGCTGATACTCATAGCTGTCGATCTCGAAGGGATAAAAGGAGACCCAGGAGCCAATGAGAAACTTGTCGGTGGTGTTTTTCTTCATGTTGCTTACCTCCTGAAGCGCTTATGGCGATTCTATTTCAATCAATTTCGTTTCGGTATCGTATGCTCCTTCGATATATCATACCGTTAAGGAATCAAGCCGGACCTCACTGACATTTCGCTCTTCAGCTACAGCGGTGGTGACCGTATACTCTGTGATGCCCGAAAAGACCTCTCCGTCGATCTGCAATGCGGTAGGTCTGTCAAATTTCACGTGCATCTCATGTCCTTTGAATACGCTGACGATCTGCGTTTTCTTGACATGATTGCCTTTAAAAATGGTTGGAAACAGAAGCAGGGTTCTGAGCTTGGATTTACACCGCATGACCATCAGGGAAACTGTTCCGTCCTGATTCAATCGATCCTGCCCGGGGGCGCACATCATACCGCCGCCGAAAAAGCGCCCCAACATAGTAGGGGTCATCCAGACATGATCGAATTCCAAGGTCTGTCCGTCCACGGTGACGGTCGCGTGTGTCTGCTTATAGGCATAGAGGAGTCCCTTTAAAGCAGCGGCGGTATAATTGATGGGCTTTCCGGTCTTTTTTCGAATGCGGTTGCCCTCCTCGCACACGTATCCGTCGATGCCGTATCCAACGCCGTTGAGGAAGGTATGGGTCTCACCGTTGAAATGGATGTGGGGGAGATCCATGATATAGGGATTGAGCAGAAATGGCTCCGTATCTCCCGATTTATTGAGATCATTGAGGAAATCGTTACCCGTTCCGGCCGGATAATAATAGATATCGCGGGTTGGATTACCGCCCAGATCATTTACAAAGCGGCTGAGCGTGCCATCTCCACCGGTAATAATGGGGGTGACGTCCTTCGGTAGGGAATCCAGAAAAGCGCACATATCCGATACGGAAAGGAGGCTATAAAACGTTACCTCTGAATCAGCACCCAGAATATCATAAAGCTTTCGTGCCTTTTCCTCTCCTTTACCCGTAGATGCAAGAGGATTGTACAAAACGCAGAATCTTCGCGTTTTTGTCATATGCATCTCCTCCCTCGATGAAATAATTTGTTCATATTAATTACATGATAACATATTTTTCGACAAAAGTCAATAGGAAGAGTGAGATTCCCTTTGATTTCACAAAAAGCATTTGAAATCAACGATAAATATGTTTTTTTTGTCAATAGACAAATGATCGAACTTATGATATAATTAAGAAGAATACTGAAATAGGAGGGCCCCATGACAACACTGTTCAAGAAAATCAAGGAGGCACTGGTTTCGGTCTTGCCTGTGGCCGCCATCGTCTGCCTGCTCAATCTGACCCCCCTCGTCCATTTTACGGGGTTAGAGATCGGCGTATTCCTGGCCTCAGCCGTGTTCTTGATTTTAGGAATCGGACTTTTCAGCATGGGTGCCGATATGGCCATGACACCCATGGGTGAATACACCGGCGTAGGCTTGACCAAATCTAAAAAGCTTTTGTTGCTAATCGCCGTCTGTTTTCTGATGGGCCTTTTCATCACCGTAGCCGAGCCCGATCTGACGGTGCTGGCAAATCAAGTCAAGGACGTATTGAACGGTACTCTTCTGATTATCTGCGTGGGTGTGGGCGTGGGCATCTTTTTGGTATTATCGGTTCTCAAAATGGTATTTCATAAGCCTTTGTCCTCCATGTTGCTCTATTTTTACATGATCCTTTTTGCCCTGGCCGCTCTGGTGATCGCCGTAGGGAACGGTGATTTCCTGCCCATAGCCTTTGACTCGGGCGGTGTCACCACGGGTCCTATAACCGTCCCTTTCATCATGGCTCTTGGCGTTGGTATCGCTACGAGCATTGGCGGTAAGGACGTGGGCGAGAATTCCTTTGGTCTGATCGCTATGTGCTCGGTAGGACCTATCCTGGCCGTCATGCTCCTGGGTATCACAGCGGACGGTGCTATGTCCTATCAGATCCCCGATTACGCAATAGAAAGCGGTCTCGGCTTGGCCCTCATCGAAAAGCTCCTTCATACATTGAAGGAGGTCGGTATTGCATTGGGACTGATCGTGCTGTTTTTCGTGATCCTACAGATCACCGTGCTTAAGCTTCCAAAGAAGAAGCTCTTTCAGATCTCTGTGGGTATCGCCTACACCTTCTTTGGCCTGGTCATTTTCTTGACCGCTGTTTCGGTCGGCTTCATGCCCATTGGTTATAAGCTGGGAACCGAATTAGCCGCTCTTCCTCCCGCCATCTTGATCGTGAGCGGTTTTATTCTGGGTATGGTGGTAGTCCTGGCGGAGCCCGCCGTCCACGTGCTGAACAAGCAGGTTGAGGATATCACCGACGGAAGTGTAAGCAAGCGATCCATGATGGTCGCTCTTTCCCTCGGTGTCGGTATTTCTCTTGCCCTGTCCATGCTCCGCATCGTCTTTGATTTCTCTATTCTCTACTACGTTATACCCGGTTATCTGCTCTCCCTGGGATTGTCCTTCTTCGTTCCCGGCATCTATACCGCCATCGCCTTTGATTCGGGCGGAGTCGCCAGTGGCCCTTTGACCTCGGGCTTCATTCTCCCCTTGGCCATCGGTGCCTGTTGTGCTTTGCAGGGAGAAAGCAAGGTTTTGGCTGACGGTTTTGGTATTGTAGCCATGGTCGCCATGACCCCCCTCATTACCATCCAGCTTCTGGGCTTCCGAGCCATCGTTCACAAGAAGGTACGCGACCGCATCGCCATGAGGCGCATTTTGACAGCGGATGACGAACAGATCATCCGATTCATGTAAAGGAGGGAAGCTCCATGAAAGCCAATCCAACCCATTACGATACCCCCATCGCCCCCCGTAAGCTCAAGCTCCTGGTGACGGTGGTCAATCGTGAGAAGGCAGAACTCTATACCGATCTTCTCCAGTCCTTCGAGATCAACTTTCAGACCTCTATGAACGCCCGCGGAACAGCCAGCAAGGAAACTCTTCGTTTGCTCGGCATCGGTGAATCCGATAAAACCGTTATTTTCAGCGTCATCCGCGAGGATATGTGCGACAAGGCACTCTCAATGCTGGAACAGAAATTCAAAACCATCAGAAACGGCAAGGGAATCGCCTATACCATCCCCATGACGGGAACCATCGGTGTGGCCATATATCGGTTCCTGTCCAACACCCCAGCTTAAAGCCCACGAACGGAGGTATTATCATGAATTTTGAGCATGAAGTGATTTTTTGCATAGTCAACGCAGGCTTTGCTGACGCCGTTATGGATGCCGCAAAGGAATTTGGTGCGCGAGGCGGTACGGTTATCCACGCCCGAGGCACCGCCAACAGTCTGGCAGAAAAGAAGTTTGAGATTGCCGTTCAGCCCGAAAAGGAGATGGTTATGATTCTGGTGCCAGCCGAGATCAAGGATGACGTACTGCACGGGCTGTACCGCGCTGTCGGACTGAAGACCCCCGGGCAGGGTATAGCCTTTTCACTACCTGTGGATGCCACGGTCGGCCTTATGAGCACCGAAAACACAACGCAGACAAAATAAGCCAAAGGGAGTACGGCAATGCTGCCGTACTCCCTTCATCAACTATTGACAAATTTTTCTCGCCGTGGTATAATAGAACCATAATTGAAGCGGAGGTAAACTATGCTCTCTCCCAGATCTCCTTCACAGAGCTCCTATGCTCGTGTTTTAAACCATATTGGTTGGTCACTTGTGATCTTCCTGGCTGCATTTTCACTTCTTTCCACGCTGGATCAGATGCTGTTTGCCCCGCTTCTGACGGGAACGGTGGGTACTGCCATTTACGGCCTTATCTCCTCAGCCTGCTACATGACTCCTTTTATCTTGGGCGGTGCCATGTTCTATGTCTTTAACAAAAAGAATCCGACACAGCCCGTGCGATATGGTGTGCGTCTCCCGGCGGTATTTCCTTTGCTCATCCTCGCGGGTCTTGCAGTCATAACAGCGTCGGCTTACGTCAATTCCTGGTTCTGTACATTGATCGGATACGAGATCCCCGCTGAGCTGATTGCCCCTACGGGTTACGATAATCCCTCCAACGTCATTATGTATATGACCGTAGCCTTATCTCCTGCCTTTGCCGAGGAGTTTCTATTCCGTGGTGTGATCTACGGCAATCTCCGTCCATACGGCAAAACCCAAGCGATCCTAATCAGCGCAACCCTCTTTGCCCTCATGCATCAAAATATCGGCCAACTCTTTTATACCTTTGTAGGCGGAATCGCCATGGCTCTCATGTATGAATTGACCGGCTCCATTTGGTGTAGCATCTTCTTCCACTTATTCAACAACGAGTTGTCCATCATTACCGAGATCCTGTACTACGGAAAGCTGGGAGACGGTATCGAGCCTTTCCTGATGCTTTGGGATGCAATTGTCTTGATTCTCGGAACCGCAAGCATTCTGCTACTTATCCTATACTACAGGAAAAAATCCCTTGCCAAAGAAGCCAATATGTCTCAAGGGGTTTTCGGAGAGCAGGGAAGCATAGATATCGATGTCTTTGATGATACCATGAGTGGGCGTGCTGTTTTCAGTGGATTACGGACTCCCGGCATGATCGTATTTGCCGCCTTAGCCGTTGTATCGATGTTAGAAACCTTTTTGTTGCTCCAACTTCTATCGGAGGGAATTCTATGAACTCTTTTAGCACTGAGGATGAGTTCTTTATGCGGCTGGCGTTGGATGAAGCACATGTAGCTATGATGAACGGGGATGTTCCTGTTGGAGCCGTTCTGATTCAGAACAGTACGGGAGAGATTCTCTCAAAGGGACACAACACAAAGGAGCTTTTGAATACCGCACTTGGCCATGCAGAGATCACCGCAATTGCGAATGGGTGCGATCTGCGGAGAAGCTGGCGGCTTTCGGATACGACCTTATACGTAACACTGGAGCCGTGCTCTATGTGCGCAGGTGCGATCCTTCATGCAAGAATACCGAGAGTCGTTTATGGCGCATCTGACCCTGTAGCCGGAGCCATGGGCAGCATTTGGGCTCTTCATCGTCATCCCGTTGAGAATAAACACACGAAAGTAGAACATGGGTGTTTGGAAGAAGAATGCCGAGAGCTTATGGCTCGTTTCTTTTCCAACAGACGAGAATAACCGGACACAACTTTGACGTAAGCATCCCCGGGTGGAATAACCCGGGGAAGGTGAAAAAGTTACTTGTACGGGCTGAATAAGGGAATCTCCTCTTTGCGAGCCAGCGAAAACAAAATTATACTAAATCCGTATTTAGTACCAATCCCCTGGAGGCGGGGGCGGAGTGCGGCGGCGGGGGTTTCCTCTCTTTTGCCTCTGTCCTCTTCGTTACGCGGGTC
>JAGAIH010000021.1 GCA_017626655.1 Clostridia bacterium
CGACAAGCGATTCTTACCCGCGCCCCAAGGCTCCCTCCCCGAGGGGGCTCCGCCCGCAGGCGGTGGGGGAGTTTACCGTCATGGGCATTTTTACCCTTTCAAACAGTTCGCTAAACCCCAATTTTCACCATTATGCGATCACCTATATTCATTGCCTTCATCATACCACAGGACGGCGGTTTTGTCAAGTGGGGTGGGATAATCGGTCGCGTTTTGGGATAAACGGTTGCGAGAGGGGGACTCAACCCAAACGAGAATCCCGCGCCGAGGCGCGGGATAAGGGGGATGGGAGGAATACTGTCATGCTCCGAGCCTCGGCATCGGAGGGAGGAAATCGATCAGATCGCAGATCAGACCGTCATACGGACGAAGGCACCCAGAGCGGGGTCGCCCGTGTCGGTGAGCCAGCCGTCGGAGAGGGCGCGCTCCATGATCAAGGCGCGCTTAAAGCCCAAGGAGCATACGAGGAAGGTGGCCACAATATGCTTGTCCTCGCGCAGATGGGGGGGAAGGTCGGAGGTCAACACGCCCATGGCGTAGTCGTTGTAGCTCCGAATCATCTCCCGCATACGGGCGACGAGGTTATGAAGCTCCTCCCGCTCAGTGGGGGCAAAGGCGGCGGTGCGGTCAGCCATGTCGAAGTGGAGAACGGCGGACTTGTAGTCGTTCTCGGCGGGGCGGAGATAGCCGATCTTAACCAGTTCCTCCAAGTAAGTGCGGTCGGCCGTGCAGGGCTGACCCGTAGCCTCAGCGCGGATGACCTCGCCCAGCTCGTCGGCCAGTCTGCCGTCAATGTACTCGGGGGTGCGCTCGGAGATGCCGTTGTAGTAAAACTTATACTGCTGGAAAAGCACGTTGGTGCTGGGGGATCCGTGCTGACCCACCTCGTGGAAGTGGATGACTCGGTTTCCATCGGGGAACGGAGCATTCGGCCGCCCTTGGTAGCCGACAATATCCCATTGCCCCCCGTCGGGACGCTTGGTCCAGCCCGATTCCGGACGGATGTCGCGGGGGAAGGCCTCGCCCTGGACGGTATCCAAGGCCAACATGAGCAGTGTCCACTTGGCGGTCTCGTAGTCCTGTCCACCGTGATAGGGCTTGAATCCATGAGCGTGGCACAGGATCACGTAGCGGTCAACAAGGGTCTCCAAGCAGTCGGTCAGCTCCCCCCTCAACTCCACCTGGCGTTTATTGCAGGCAGTCCAGGCATCACGGCTGACGATGGGGAAGGCAGTCTGGTACTTGACTCCCGCCGCGGTCTCCACCGTGGACAGGAAGGTCTCGCGGACCAGGAAATCCAGCTCGCTCTGCATATAGGGAAGGGCTACGCCCAGGGCGATGGCCAGCTCCTCGGCGGTCTCGGGGGTGTCGTAGACCTCCAGGAAAATGTTCTGGTACAGGGGATGGTTCAAAATGCGCCAGGGCTGCCCGAAGGCGCCAAAGGAGGAGCAGTTGTTGATGAAGGTGATCTCCTCGGGCTTGTAGCTTCTGACTCCGAATTCTCTTGCCATATTCATTCCTTCTTTCATGTGTTTTCGGGCGCGGTGGAGCCTCGTCAGCACCGTTCCCCGCGACACGCCCAGGCTGTCGGCGATGTCCTGCACCGAGCGGTCCTCGATGTAGTGGGCCACCAGCACGCGGCGGTAGTCCTCGCGGATGAAGGCCAGCTCCCGACGGAGGGTGTTCAGCCGCTCGGGGTCGGTGCCGTCGTCCTCGTCCAATATCCCCGGCTCGGCGGGCAGCTCATCTCCGGATATGAGCTGACTGCGGCGGCTCTTGGCCTCGGCCCAACGGCTGTAGCGGTTGCGGGCGATGCGCCAGACCCAGGCCGCGTAGTTCGCGGGAACCGTCCCATTCCGCAGGGCGGCCATGATCTCATAGGTGATCTCGGAGGCCAGGTCCTCGGCTTCGAGGGGGTCGCCGCACTTACGCAGGCAGAAGTAGAACACCTTTTCCATGTAGTCGGCGGCGTACTGCTCCATGAGGGTATCGGGGGTGGGATCCATGACAGTCTCCTTTCGGGGAATCGGTACTTGGGCGGCGGGCTTTCGCGCTCCACTCATATAGTGTCGGAAAAGTCGGAATGATTACAGGGCGAGGAAAGAAAAAATTTACCCCAACCGACGGTCGGGGTAAAAGCAGGCTGCTATGATACGTGTTCTGATGGCCGGATCCTCACGCGTCCCGCGACTCGATGATGAACACTCCGCCCTTCTTCACCGCGATGAACGCCACGTTCCCTGTGATCTCGTTGGAGACGGCGAACTGGTGGGAGCGGCGAAGAGTGGCCTTTTTCAGGGGGTACTTGCACCCCTCGATGTCCACCCCCTTGACCACCTCGTCAGCGGCGATGAGGGAAAGATACTTGTAGGGACTGCGGGCGATGAGGGTGGAGGTAGACTTCATGTAGCGGGCGCGGTTCTGGCCGTCGGTGACGGTACAGTAGACCCCGCGGGTATACAGATCCTCCAGGATGGCCAGGGTGGACAGGGTGTGATCCAGCCGCCCCGAAAGACCGCCTATGATGACGATATCCTCCGCCCCCCGCTCCAGGGCGATCTCCACCGCCAGCTGGGTGTCTGTGTAATCCTTCTCGGCGGGGACCTGTTGGACCTCCACGCCCTCGTCACGAGGGACCGATCCGATGGAGTCGAAGTCTCCAAGCAAAAGGTCGATCCGCTCCCCCAGGGCCTTGGCGGTGTGGTAGCCCTGATCGGCGGCGATGCGGAGATCGTCGGCCTTGGGATGCTCGGTGATATATTCGGCGCGGACGGCGCCGCCGGTGTAGATGAACGCGCGCATGGGGGCCTCCTTGGGATGAGATCCGTCACCGAAAAGCCCCATAAAAAGCAAAATCCCCAAGGCTTGCGCCTCGGGGGTATTTGGCGGAGAGGGAGGGATTCGAACCCTCGTTAGGGTATTAGCCTAAACACGATTTCCAGTCGTGCGCCTTAGACCAGCTCAGCCACCTCTCCATGGGTGTCGTTCTGGCGACTGGACTATGATACCACAAAACGAAGGATTTGTCAAGGGGTTTTTGAAAAGTTTTTTATTTTTTTTGCAACAGGCAAGTTCTTCATACAAACACGACTCAAAACAGCACTACCGTGTTCGCCAAAACTACTTTACAGTATGAATTTTTGCGAAAAAAAGCCGTCCATACCCCAAAACCATTTGACAAATCCTTCATTTCGTGCTATAATAATATGGATTATAATTTCTGCCGAAAGGAGGATGACCTATGGCCAACGGGATACTTACGAACAGCGGCGAGCGCGTCTTTGTGACGGTGCCCACCCGCTACCACGCCTACACCGCAAACGGCGCCAAATACTCCCTGACCGCCGCCGCGGATTTCCTGGCGGACGCGGGCTTTGACGGAGTGGATCTGTCTTTGGATCAGCTGGAGCCCGACGGCGACGATATCCTCCGCTCGGTGCTGTACAGCTTCGGGAATCGCGCCGTCGCGAGAGGGCTGACCCTCTCCATGTGTCACCTCCCCTTCTTCATGCCAAGCCCCGACGATGCGGTGGCTATGGCTCGCTTCTCCAGAGAGATTGCCTGCGGCATCCGCATGGCGGCCATGCTGAAGATCCCCGATGCGGTGATCCATCCCATCGTGCGCCACGAGAGCCGTCGACGTCGGGAGCTGTGGCTGGAGGAGAACCTCCGCTTCCTCACCCCCCTCCGCGAGCTGGCGGGCAGGCTGGGGATCACCCTCTGTATCGAGAACATGACGGGCAAGCCCTACGCCGCCCACCCCTCCGAGGCCGTCTTTGGCAGTACCGCCGCCGATATCCTGGAGCTGACCGAGCGGCTGGACACCATGGTCTGCTGGGACTTCGGCCACGCCAACATCACGGGCCTGTGCCAATCGGCGGAGTTGGAAAAGCTCCGTGGGAAGGTGCGATGTTTGCACATCCACGATAACGACGGAGTCAGCGACTCCCACCGCATCCCCTTCGAGTGTCCCGAATCCACCCCCCTGGGCGGGTGCGTGGACTGGGAGGACGCCGCCGAGGGCCTCCGCCTGTGCGAGTTCCTCGCCGCCTCCAACCGATGTATCAACCTGGAGCTGAAGACCTCCGACCTCCCCGCCGACCCCTCGGTGCGGCTCTCCCACGCGGCCCGCGCCGTATACGCCGCCAAAAAGCTGGCAACCCTTATGTAAATTACCTCCCAACATAGAAAGGCAAGACTATGCAACTCTACAATTCCGCTACGCATCAGAAAGAAGAATTCGTCCCCCACGTGCCCGGCAAGGTCAGCATGTACACCTGCGGCCCTACGGTCTACCACTTCGCCCATATCGGCAACCTCCGCACCTACATGATGGAGGACGTGCTGGAGAAGTACCTCCGCTACGCCGGCTACGACGTCACCCGCGTCATGAACATCACCGACGTGGGACACCTGTCCTCCGACGCCGACGAGGGCGAGGACAAGATGCTCAAGGGCGCCCGCCGCGAGAAGAAGACGGTCATGGAGATCGCCAAGTTCTACACCGACGCCTTCTTCGCCGACTGCGAAAAGCTCAACATCAAGACCC
>JAGAIH010000144.1 GCA_017626655.1 Clostridia bacterium
CAAGCGATGACGAGATCGGTATCCGTGACATAACCGAGACCTGTTATCTTCTCGGTCGTATCTTTTCGATACCTTGTGATGGAGTAGACTGCTTTTTTCATTTTGGATTACCTCCTGATTTTTTATTTTGCCTTTCGGCAGGGTCAGGGGAGCATAGGTCGGGAGGTAATCACGCTCATTTCGAGTGAAGTGTTCAAATGTCAACGAGAGGTATTGATCACTTTCAGTACACGAAAAAATTTTGCTTATGGATAAAGAAAAAAGCCAAGTATTGCTACTTGACTTTCTCGATGATTATTTCATTTTTCAGCGATATTTTTTCACGTTGACATTTGAGAGCACCTATGCTACACTAGACCAGGCCGAGAGGCGAAAAAATCAGGAATATTAAAACAATAATAATTAACTATTGAACATTTCTTCTATTTATGATATAATTGTTAGCATCAAAAAAATGGAGCGTACTGAAATGATATTCTATGTTCTTGGGAATGGCTTTGATCTACACTATAAATTACCTACGCAATACTGTGATTTTAAGCAATACTTGATTAGAAATGGATACGGTGAACTTGTAAGAAAGGTAGATAGACTATTTTGGGAAAAGGGGGGCTTTAATCCGGAAGAAATTAAGGAGTGGTCTGTTTTCGAAGATATGCTTATCGTATTCAATCACTTGTTCTCGGATGAGCTATACGAAGAAGCATTTGCAGATGCTGAAGTAGATGACGATAGAGCAGGTTTTTGGGACAGCCCAGCTTGGAATGTAAGATATTATAACGAGTATGTAGATATTCTAAAACAGCAATTTGATAAATGGATCCATGAAATGGATACTAAGATTAGCCTCGATAAGTATTTTCAACCTGCTCCGGGCGATGCTGTGTTAAGTTTCAATTATACGACAACGATTGAAGATAATTTTGACACAGAGGGGATCCAGATAACACATATCCATGGAACAAAGAATCAAGACATTGTTCTTGGTCATAACGATGAACCAAATCCGGACCTGTTTGAAAATATAATTGAGGATGAGGATTCTGATTATAGGGATGTTACAACGAAAAGAGCAGTCAATGAAGTTCTTTCCCAGGCATCCCAAAAATACTACAAAAATAGTGCTCAAATCCTTCGTAAGCACCATCATATTTTCGAGCAAATCCCCCGCTTTGATAAGGTGGTTATAATGGGATTATCTTGCGGTATTCAAGACGAACTATATGTTAGGTCAATTGTTGACTATGCTTCAGATATTGATTTCTATTACTACAAGGAAGAAAATAAAGAAAACTTTATGAGAATAATTAGCGATGATTATATTACTGTAAACTTCCATAAATGGTGACAGCTTCGTAAAGTGACGGTATCTTCATAAGCTCGGATAAATAGAAAAAGCGCGCAACTCACCTAGCTGCGCGCCTACTTGTTTTTTGCAAAGAAAAAACCAACCTAAATTGAACGGTTCAATTTAGGTTGGCAATGGTGACCCGTACGGGAATCGAACCCATGTTTCCAGCGTGAGAGGCTAGCGTCTTAACCGCTTGACCAACGGGCCTTGTCTTGACGACTCGCCTATTATAGCATACGGGTTTGATTTTGTCAAGAGGTTTTTGAAAAAAAGTTTGAAAATTTGTCGGAATATTCGGAAGGCGAGGAAGAGTTGACAAACGGGCACAGGTGTGCTATAATAGTGGAAAGATCAGATTCCCTTGGGGAGAAAGGAGGACTTGGTATGGACAAGAAAACGTATACCGAAGATGTCGCCGCCATGGAGTCCCATCTCAGGACGGGCATGGTCTTCCTGTCCGAGAATCCCGAGGCCTACGGCATCGTGCATGACGCCTGTCCCGTGGCCACCCCCGAGCTGCTCATCGCCGTCAACGGTCACGACGTCACGGGCGGCGCCATTTCCCCGACCTATCCCGTAGAGGCGGGGGGCGTGGACGGCCTGTTCGACGCGCTGTACGGCAGCCTCCTTCCCCGCACCGATGACAATATCCGACTCTTGCGCTCTACCTTCGGTGAGACCGAGGGGACCCAGGAGCATCCCGTTGCCCGCTACTGCGCCGCCCTCGCCGAGGCTGTGGCCCTTAGAATTCTGACGGGTCCCGCCGCGAAAGGATCCTTCGAGCAGGCGGCTCTCATGCTCAGCGACGAGATCCCCGCCAAGCTGGCGCGGCTCCGCGAGACCATCTGCGACGACGGTCTGACCTCCGACGAGCTGGTGTACTATACGGTCTCCTTCGGTGCCTGCCGTGTCACGCCCTTGGGAGAAGGGAACTATACTCTGGACATTTTCGCTGCGGGCGATTTCCGCGTGTTTTTGCTGGATGAGCAGGGACTTCATCCTCTGTGGCTCACCGATACCCCCGTGCTGTCTCCCAATCTGACGGTGACGGTTTCGGGCAAGAGCATGACCCTCCGCCACCCCGAGCCCTTCGCGATCCTGCTTTTGTCCGACAGTATCTGCGCCCTGAACCCCGCCGAGATCCGCGCTCTGCGGGAGAATCCCGGCTTGATCTGGCGCTACCGTATGCGCCTGGAGGATCAGATCCTCCGTGTCATCACCGCCTGCGTCCGCGAGCAGGAGTTCGGTGAGCGGGCCGCCCGCTTCTTCACAGGCCGTTCCCGCGGCCGCGACAGCGCCTCGGGGGCTATGATGATTCTGCGGGAGGGAGCCTCCTATGAGGTCTTCCGCTCGGCCTGTCAGAACCGACTGTCTCATCTGGAAAGTACGATCTCCCTTATGCCCGAGGGCTACGACCCCGACCGCGTCCCGCCTCTGCCCCCTCGCGAGGAGGCTGAAAAGAAGCACCTCCGTCATCTGCTGGAGCAGGACGGCGGCCTGGCCGACAGGGTAACCGAGGCTCTGCGCCTTTGCGCCCTGGATAAGCTGAGGAAGGGGGAGGCAGCTGCACCTGTTCCGCTCCCCGCCGACGTCCCCGCCTATTACCGCCTGAGCTACAGCGATGTCTACGCGACCTACCGCCGCTACGATTGCGAGAACGATACCGACCGCGCCCGCGTGGAGGAGAACCGCCATATTCTGCGTGAGAACCTTACCGATCATTGGGTCACCCTTCGCCCTTGCCTGCTGGGAGCCTCTGACCGTAAATCCTCCCCCGCCTCCACCCGCGCCTACACCGCCTGCGTCGACATGGGCGCCCGCTTGGGGCGTATGCGCGCCAACCGTAAAAAGGTATTGAATCGACTGGAAAATCTCCTGACGGACAGCCTGACCGTCCTCCGCGCCGACGGAGGGGACTGGCTGGACGGACGGGCAGGGGACGGCAGTATCGCCGCCTGGGCCGAAGGCCTGGAGTCGGGTGTTCCCGCCGCCCTGGATCCCGTTCTGCGGGATTGGCAGACCGAAACCGACCGTTACCGCAGTCTGTATACCGCCTACACCTACGAGCGGGAGCTGCTCTTCCGCATGGATGTGGCCGAGGACGGCTTCTTTGCCGCCGATTGGCAGGGAATCCTGAACGGCGCTCTTTCGGAGGAGCGCTGGGATGGCCTCCTGGCCGCCCCCGGGATCACCGCGCCCTATCGGGAACTGCTGGAATCCTTGCGTCGGGTGTCTAAGGGTACCGGCGCGCTGCTCTCCCGCATAGAGAGCCGCGGGGCTGAGCGCCGCATGGCCAGAGAGATCGCCAACCGCGCCGACCTCCAGCTTCACGCCCTCCGCGCCTCGGCCTATGAGGATAC
>JAGAIH010000145.1 GCA_017626655.1 Clostridia bacterium
AGTGCATCGAGAACCCCGCCCCCTACCAGTACGTCAAGCAGTCCTGCGCCCGCACCGTCCGCTGGCTGGAGCGTTGCCGCGCCGAGATGGACCGCCTCAACAGCCTCCCCGAGACCATCAACAAGAGCCAGATGCTCTTCGGCATCAACCAGGGCGGCACCTACGAGGATCTCCGCATCGAGCATATGCATCAGATCTCCGAGATCCCCTGCGAGGGCTACGCCATCGGCGGTTTGGCCGTAGGTGAGGCCACCGAGGAGATGTACCGCATCATCGACGCCGTGGAGCCTCATATGCCCAAGGATAAGCCCCGCTACCTCATGGGCGTGGGGACACCCTGCAACATCCTGGAGGCCGTCCACATGGGCGTGGACTTCTTCGACTGCGTCATGCCCTCCCGCAACGCCCGCCACGGCAATCTCTTTACCTGGGAGGGTAAGATCAACCTCCTCAACGAGAAGTACATGAAGGATCCCCGCCCCATCGGCTTGACCTGCGACTGCCCCACCTGCCGCAACTACTCCCGCTCCTACATCCGCCACCTCATCAAGGCCAAGGAGTCCCTGGGTATGCGCCTGGCGGTCACCCATAACCTGTACTTCTACAACAACCTCACCCGCAAGATCCGCGAGGCCCTGGAGGGAGGCTACTTCGAGAGCTTCTACCAGAAGTATCGCGTGATCCTGGGCGAGCGTTGCCCCGATTGACGATATCGTACAGAGGGCGCACACATAGGTGCGCCCCTACCCTCAAAAATGTGATCCAAGCGTTTTTTGAAATTGACCGTCGGTAGGGGCGCACCTATGTGTGCGCCCGCTGACCTCTCCTCCCTCCCGCAAATCCACTTCCGCGAGGTAACAGTATGACCACCATCAAAGCCATCATCTTCGACAAGGACGGCACCCTCCACGACACCGAAAAGGTCTACATGCAGGCCTGGAAGGCCGCCGCCGCTGAGTTTGGTGTCCCCGACATCGAGAACACCGTCCGCGACTGCACCGGCACCACCATCCCGTGGATCGCGGAGTATTGGGCGAAAAAGTACCCCGATATCCCCTTTGAGGACTATCTCCCCCGCCGTCAGTACTACTATTTCGGCATTCTGGAGCAGGGAGTACCCGTTAAGGAAGGGGCCCACGAGGTGCTTTCCTACCTCAAGGCCCACGGCTACAAGGTGGGCATGGCTACCTCCACTCCCTGGGATACCGTCAAGGACCACCTGGAGCGGACGGATATGATGGGGTACTTCGACACCGTCGTCACGGGCGACATGATCGAGCACGGCAAGCCCGCCCCCGATATCTACCTCCTGGCCGCCGAGCGGTTGGGAGTGGATCCCGCCGACTGTGTGGGCGTAGAGGACTCCATGAGCGGTGTGCGCTCCATCCACGCCGCGGGTATGCGGGCGGTCATGATCCCCGATATGATCCAGCCGACTCCCGAGGTGGAGGCTTTGGTGTGGAAAAAGCTCACCGAGATCTCTGAGCTGATCCCCCTGCTGGAGGGGATGGAATGAGCTTTACAGTCAAGGATATCATACGGTTCGACGAGATCCTTGCGGATAT
>JAGAIH010000146.1 GCA_017626655.1 Clostridia bacterium
GGAAGGTCAATGCGTCAGCCATTTCCTTGGCTGATACCCAAAAACGTACTGATACCAATAGCTTTTCAGAGATAACGAAAAGCACGAGCCGAATACCTTCCCCTCGGGGGAAGGGGGACCGCGTAGCGGTGGATGAGGGTCCCCCTTCCCAATTCCACTCTGTTCCGTCAGACCGACAAACCCAAATTTGAAATCAAATCCACACATGAACAATCCAACCAACCAAAACTTCCCCTATATCCCCCAAGCCCCCCTCGTCCGTCTGGGGCGCTCCTTTATGGCAGGCCTCAAGGCCGCCCCCAAAAAGGCCGCCACCCGCGCCAAAGGCTTCTTCCGCTCTGCCGCCGCCAAGATACGGAGCTATTTTTCCAATTTCGCCGAGGGTGATGCCACCACCAAGGCCTCCTACCTCGTCATGGGCTTCGGCCACCTCCGTCGCGGTCAGATCGTCCGTGGGGCGATCTATCTCGCCCTCCAGGTCCTCTTTGTCCTCTACACCGTCACCTTCGGCGGCCGCTATCTCGCGATGTTCTTCGAGAACCTCTTCACGGGGGGCAACGTAGGACGGACGGAGACCTATATCTCCGATGAATGGGACCCCGAGCTGGGGGAATTCGTCAAGATCGCGGGGGACAACTCCTTCCATATCGTGCTGTACGGGATCCTCTCGGTCTTTGTCATCCTGTTCTTTGTCCTGGTCTACCTCCGCTCGGTGAAGGAGTCCTACGCCTTGGAGCAGGCCGCCATCATCGGGCGCAGACCCGACGGGATCCGCAAGGATATCGCCCTGCTCTCGGACGGCAAGTTCCACGTCACCCTCCTCTCCCTCCCCATGGTGGGCCTGTTCTTCTTCACCATCGTCCCCCTGGCCACCATGATCCTCATCGCCTTCACCAGCTACGACGCCAATCACGAGGTCCCCGAGCATCTCTTCCAATGGGTGGGGCTCCAAAACTTCGGGGATATGCTGAAGGGCGGCTCCTCCCTGGGCGCCACCTTCCGCCGCGTGCTGACCTGGACCCTGACCTGGGCCTTCTTCTCCACCTTCACCAACTACTTCGTGGGGATGCTCCTGGCTCTCCTCATCAACAAGAAGGGCATCCGCCTCAAAAAGCTCTACCGCACCCTCTTCGTGGCCACCATCGCCGTCCCCCAGTTCGTCTCCCTTCTCATCCTCTCCAAAATGCTGGACACGGGAGGCGGTACCCTGGGCAGCGGCGGCGGTATCATCACCCAGCTCATCGAGAACATCTTCGGCTACCACCTCCAGTTCGGTCTGGACATTCTCACCACCCGTATCTGCATCATCCTGGTCAACCTGTGGATTGGCGTACCCTACAGTATGCTTTTGTGCAGCGGCATCCTCATGAACATCCCCGAGGATCTCTACGAGTCCGCCCGCATCGACCGCACGGGGCCTGTCCGCCGCTTTTTCAAAATCACCCTCCCCTATATGCTCTTCGTCACGGGCCCCTACCTCATCACCCAGTTCATCGGCAACCTCAATAACTTCAACGTCATCTTCCTATTGAGCGGCGGCGGTCCGGGGGATCTCTCTCAATACACCGACGGCGCCAAGGGCACGGACCTCCTCATCACCTGGCTCTACAAGCTCTCCCTGGGCGCCGACCGCAACTACAAGCTGGCCTCGGTCATCGGCATCTTCGTTTTCCTGATCTCGGCCATCCTGTCCCTGGTGGTCTATAACCGATCCTCGGCTGTGAAAGGAGAAGAACACTTCCAATGAACCGCACCGAACAATCCCCCCAAAGGTCCCGCCTCCTCGGTATGCGCGCCCGCCGAGCCGTGGGCAATACGGCGGGGCAGACCGTCCTCACCGTCCTGGCCCTCCTGTGGCTCGTCCCCCTGTTCTACCTGCTGGTCCAGTCCTTCCGAGGAGAGCCTGGGGCGTGGAGTCCCACCTTCTTCCCCCAAACCTGGACGCTGGACAACTACAAGCGCCTCTTCACCGAAACCGACTTCCCCCGCTGGTACGGCAATACCCTGTTGATCGCCGTAGTCAGCTGCGCCATCACCACCCTCTTCGTGCTGGCGGTGTCCTACGCCTTCTCCCGCATCCGCTTCCCCGCCCGCAAGCCCCTCATGAATATCATGCTGATCCTGGGGATGTTCCCGGGCTTCATGTCCATGTCGGCGGTGTATTTCCTTTTGAAGATCCTCCTGCCGAACAACTACCAGTCCCACGTCTCCCTCATCATCGTCTACTCGGCGGGGGCGGCCCTGTCCTACTATATCGCCAAGGGCTTCTTCGATACCGTCCCCAAGTCCCTGGATGAGGCCGCCCGCAGAGACGGCGCCTCCCGCGCCCTGGTGTTCCGCAAGATCATCCTCCCCCTGTCCAAGCCCATCATCATCTACACCATCCTCATCAACTTCATCGCCCCCTGGTGCGACTATATCTTCGTATCCTACATCCTCTCGGGTGTCCCCGACACGGGGATGTACAC